>JALWEA010000288.1 GCA_027039465.1 Calditrichia bacterium
ACACAAAGAATCTTATTTAATAGAATGCGCATTGTTGAATTATCACAGGTGCGTGATTCCATCATAAATAAACGCTTATTGGATGATTTTTGGAATTCAATCCAGGCCGGTAAAGTTTTCGCGGAGAGCACCCGAGCCGGATATTTATCAAGTTTAAAAGCTTTCCTCAAATTTCTCTATAAATTTGAATACATTACCGAAGATATTGCGCCGAAAATTATCATGCCAAGGCCGAGAATGGTTTATATCGAAGGCCTGTCAAATGAAGAACAAAAACGCTTGCGTGAATACATTGCCCACAATTTAATAACAGAAACCGATCTTCGGAATGCGGCTTTGATCATGTTTTTATGGGCCACGGCCGCCCGTATCAGCGAAGCGCTTGCCTTGCGTTGCCATCCGGATTCTTATATTTATTTCCATGATGAGCGCATTATCTCTGGAGATTTTTTTACGGAAGAAGGCAAAGTTTATGTTCATATCCGTGGCAAAGGAAAGCGCGATCGGAAAATTATTGTCTCTGATGATGCCCTTGCTTATCTAAATTTGTATCTTCACGAACGCAAGATTAAAAATGATGTTCTCTTTCAAGTACACATGCGAAACGGCTGGTATTCCGGAGAGCAGCTAAAACGCAATGGCGCCTATCGCGAAATTCGATCCATCTTTGAAAAGTGCGAAATTAAGCGAGACCCTGGCGTAATGACGCACATCCTTCGGCATACGGCAATCAATACCTGGATTGAAAAAGGGATCACCGACCAGCAGATTATCACCATGACCGGCCATTCGTCACCAGTCGGGCTTAATATCTATCACGCCCGTAATAAAAAGCTGACCGATATTTTTGGTGACAGGGCTAAATCAACGGACATTCCGATTAAAGATCCCAAAATAAAAAAGATGGAAGAATTATTAAAACTAAGACATTCCAATAAAAGAATGAGGATTTGAAATGATTACAATTCCAAGATTATTAATAAAAGAGCCTCAAAAAGGCAAAGTTAAAGGTACATGTATTTTTTGTGGCCAAGAAACGGAATTTGGGCACCGAATTAAAGATACAATTTCAAGTATTTTTACAATGGCTTATGTTTTACAGGGCGGAAATTGTGCTTGTGAATATTGTTTTTCTTTTATGAAGGATCAGACATACCGGCGCAAATCTTGGGTGGCATATCCTGGAGGTTTTAAAACACTCGATAAATCTGAGAAAAAAAGCATATTATTTAATCCGCCAATTCCACCATTTTTTATTTCAATTACAATTACCGGGCAAAAGCAGCCCTGGTTAGAAGCCTTTGATCGTTTGGCATATTCACGCAATGAATATTATTTCGCTTATGAACCTTTCGGCTTAGTCTTTTTTAATCGTGAAACAGCCTTAAAAATGGATAAAATTATTGTAAAGGCATTGAAATTAAAAATTACTAAAACAGAATTGAAAACTCATTTTAAAATGAAGACTTATGAGCGCGCAGCCAAAGAAGGATTCGAAGAATTATTACAAGAAATTAAATCATTTAGACACAATCAACTATGGGAGGTATTAATAAATGTCACCACAAATTAAAGAGTCGGTAATTTTAATTCTGGCTCATGTTTACAATTCAATCCCATGGGGAAAAATGAAGACGAGGCATAATCCCTGGGATATTTTCAATCACCGAGTACGGGCAGCAAGCAGGAGGGCCACACTCGGCCAGTTTATTTCAAAGCTTTGTAATTATTTCGGATTGCAACAGGCCCCTCCGGATGCAATTGCCGAAATAGAAAAGTTGCAAGAGCATGAAACGGAAGCCCTTAACCTAATCTATTCAGAGCATATTTACATTTCAATGCAAGCCATTCTAAAAGCAAAGGAATGGAAAAAACAAAAAAAAGAAGCAAAAAACAATACGTTAAATTTATTTGAGGAGCAAAAATCATGAAAAACTACATGTCATTTAGAAGCATAAACATCGCCAAATCGCCGATTTTTCACGGTGGAAATGAAAAGACCGGATCGAGCCCTATTCTACGTACTATTTACATTTGGACGGATAACGGGGAAGTACCAATTCCTTATTTACATGGAAATGCGGTTCGCGGGAAATTGCGCCGTATTTTAATGAAAGATTTCCTCGAACGTGTCCGTTTTGAGATTAAAAATAAAAAACTTTATCACTCGCTTTATTCTGGCGGTGTCCTTGAAAGTACCGATGGTTCCGTTGGGATTATTGATCTTACTTTGCGTAAAAAAATCGTTGAGTTAATTCCACCGATTGCGCTTTTTGGTGCCGGTTTTGGTAACCAATTAATCCAGGGCAAATTGGTGGTTGGTCACATGTGGCCGCTTTGCCAAGAATATGCGCCATATTTGCCTGATGATATTTCGGATATGCGTATTGAACGCCCTGTTCGTATTTTTACCGATTCGTCATTTGTAACGCGTAGAGATGATTTGCGGGAAGAACGCGCGGAAGATGAGCAGGCGGTACAAATGAAAGTTGATTACGAATGCTTTATTCCTGGTACTGGATTCTTCCACGAATTTAAGCTTATGTGGCCCAATGATGTGGAAAAAGCATGTTTCGCTCACATGCTTGATCTTTGGAAAGAAAATCCGATTGTCGGCGGGCGCAGTGCATCCGGAGATGGCGAATTACAGTTAAATTATGAACTTCCGTTCGATGCTTCGAAATATATTAATTATGTGGAAGAAAATAAGGAAGCTATTGCAGTATTCCTGGAGGCGCTCGATGAGGGGTTATGAAATTGATTTTTGGACAGAAATGTTAAATTCGGAAACGCAGTATCCGCGTTTCCGATTTAATCCTTTTCGCATTATATTTTATTTATCAAGCCCAATTTGTCTTACAACACCGTTTATTAATCTCGATTCAGTAATAGATCACTTGATGTTTGCTGAAAAACTGGGTAGATATTTTTTTATCACACCTAAAAAAATGAACCTTAGCCGATTAGGAAAACGAATTCACCGCAAACCTTATGGTGCTTTTATTCAAGATGGAATTGTTTTGCCGGCAATTACTTCCGGGATTATTGACAATCAAAAATATCACATTGAAACTATTTATAAGAGATTCGAAGATCGTTTTGTTAATTTCACCGGAAAAATTCGTAATAATCAAGGACATTTTAAATCGTTTGCAATGAAGCATATTTATATTCCTGCGACAAAAATTACTTTTGAAATTCACGGTGACCGCGATTTTATCGAACAACTATTTGACCGAAATTTATTTGCGCTTGGAAATGATATTCGTATTGGTTACGGAGCGATAAAAAAGATAGAGACAGAATCGATCAATGAATTTAGCTTAATAAAAGACGGGTTTGCCCAACGTCCTATACCGGTTGAATTTTGTCACTCCTATGAAGATGCAGCTATTATTCCTTATCGCCCACCATATTGGGCAAAATCAAATAATAAATTGTGTGTGGTTCCATTCACCAAATGTGAGGCAAAAATTGACCTTTCAAGAGTTAAAAGAAATTAGTTTGGCTTGGGCAGAAACGGCTGAATTTCGGAATAAAGTAAAAAAAGCAAAAGATATTATTAAATCGAAATTAAAATTATCTGGCAAAAAATACATAGCTTACAGTGGCGGAAAGGATTCCGCCGTTTTACTACATCTCATACTTCAATTTGATAAGAAAATTCTTGTCTATCATTATTACAGAGAAAAATACATGCCTGCTAAATTTGAAAAAGAAACAATATTTATTGCTAAAAAAATAGGCGCTGAAAATTTTTTTATTGTAAAAGGTGCCGATACTTATAAAACGCTTTTTGGGAAAATAATTCCTGAGCTTTATGAAAAAGGCTATCGATATAGTTTTATTGGATTAAGAAAAGACGAATCAATTAATCGCAGAAACAGGATAAAAGCCAATAGATCATTAAGTAAAATTATAGAAGTATGGCCTATCCAGGATTTTAATTGGTTGGATGTTTGGGCTTATTTATTTAAGAACAAGGTTCCAATCCATTCGGCCTATAAAATCTATGGTCCTGTAATTGGCTGGGATCAGGTACGATTTGTTAATTTTTTTAATCCCAAGCATGATATCTATGGCAGTCCGAATATTGATGAGATGCTTTTGTGGAAATTAAGGAATAAAAAATAAAAAAATATTTGACAATGTAATACAAATGTATTATATTCTATTTCAGAACAAAGGTTAAAGGGCCGACCTAAAGAAACTGGCCCCGAAAACGGGCGGAACCAGCCCACAAAAAACGGAGGTATTATCATGGATACCAAACAAGCACTTAACGTTTTAACCCGCAAAAATTATGTGCGGATAACAGAAAAACTGGCTTCGGCTGTTGCCGAAGTTGCCGAACAAATCCGCGAGAAAATGAAAGAACTTGATATCAGGGAGTTAAACGTCCCAGAAGTTGGGACGTTAACCCGCTGGGCGGTTCATTCTAATTCCGGATATAGCCAGGGATGTTTAGGATTTAAACGAGACTATGAAGCATCAGGCGATCTTACAGAAGCGTGTGTCAAGGGAAAAGATGGTAATGGACATTATTTTATGAACGATTTTAATTGCTGGATCAATTATGCAACTAAAGATGATTTTATCCGGTTTGCATTAAATATTGATCAAATTTTAATGGCTCTATCAGCAAAAGAAGACGAATTTATAAGCAAGGCAGAAGATGCTCTTAAAAAAATTGATGAAGTAAAATAATCAATGGCCGGTTATCCGGCCATTTTTTTATTTTTATTGGAGGTAATAATGGCTGAAAAAACAGTAATTATGACAATAAGAATACCTGAATCATTAAAAAAAATTCTGGAAGACCGGGCTAAATTAGCCAAGATGTCCTTGAATAGATATCTTGTTGAGGAGGTCTTCCTTGCAACAAACTTACAGTTTTATTATTGTCCAAAATGCAAACGTCCCGTTGCCGATATGCGTTACATGGATAATTACCGCTATATTGGATTAACTTGTCCATGGTGCGGCCATGAATGGGAAGTAGAAAATGACGAGGAGTTTTAAGATGAAAAAGATAAAAATAATAAAAGGATTCAATGAAGATATTTTAAGAATTGCCAGCGAAACGGCAGAAATTTATGGATATAATATTGAGCCTATTTTCGAAGGAAAAATATTTAATGTGAAAGATGATGATGCGGAAAAATTGTGTTTAGCTCTTCAGGATTGCGGAGTTGATGCAAGAATAATTAATTAGTATTTATGGCAGTTTCGGCTGCCTTTTTTTGTCGAAAAAAATCATTGAAAATTAAAGTATGTTTTATAAGTAGAAAATTAAAACTATTGAAATACCAACTTTCACTTTGCTTCTCTCTTAGTCAACTACCCCGAGGAAATGAGCCTAAATTTTAGTTCCGCTAATGCACAAATACGGAACTAATAGTATTGACAGCCTACATTAAAACAGAACAAACAACACTATTAGTAATCAAAAACACAAATAATGTAACACACAGATAAAATAAACGGAACTAAGTAAAAGCCGACACCGCATGAGCATTTGGTTTTAGTGTCCAAATAGGTTCGAGAAATTCTATGGAATTTTAGCAGGGTAGTTACCGCAGGAGCGGAGCGCGAACGCTTGACTTTTGGAGTGTGAATAGCTATTATTGTTTAGAGAAAATAAAACATCGACCTTTAAGGCGGAGATGTACTTTTTAGTGCGTTTCCGCCTTTTTGTTTTTCGGGAGTGATACTATGGGCCGCAAGAAAAAACAAAAAAAATACACCATGAGCGAAAAAGCGTTGGAAGCGCGACGCCAAAACGCAAAAAAGACCAAAGGCGCCGTTACACCCGAAGGAAAGGCAGCAAGCAGTATGAACGCTTTAAAACACGGGCAATATGCCACTAAATTTTGGAAGATACCTCCGTCCAAAGCGGGCAATATTAAAATCTGTGAAAATTGCGATGAAGAACAAAGAGAAGCCTGCCGCGCGGCCGGCACCTGCCTTTTACATGATGAATTGACTCTGGCATATGTTAAAACCCATGATACCGGTAACGTTAAATACATTGAAAATTTCAATGTTCTGCAATTGGCCACTATGGATTTAATCTTTTCTCAAAAATTACGTTATGCCCAAATGCATTTAGGCGAATTTGAAGAAATTACCGATGATAATGGAAATACACGCTCCAAAGAAGTGATCGATGCGCAATATATTTACATGCTTATGAATATGATGAAGGCCTTAAACAAATCCATGACCGATATGCAGCTTACTAAACAGACGCAGGAAAATTTGGACGTTGCATGGGCCGAGTTGCTTAAAGCCGAAATCAATCCGGAAGAAGCGGCCAAAACAAAGCAAAAAATTATTAATGAGATGGCTAAATGGCGTGAAGCGCAGAATTCGGCCAAAAAGATGGAAGAATTGGACGAGACCATTAAAGAGTTCCGCGAGAATAACAAGCTTGAAAAGGATAATAGCGAAGGTTTTTCAACGGACGAACTAATAGATAATCCTTTTAAATAATGGATCAGAAAATTAAAGTGGCCAATGTGGCCGATCAGGTGATTCAAAAATACAAAGATGATCCGTTTGAGCGGGTGCGCATACTTTATGGGATGGAATTACGTGCCTTTCAGTGGGAATGGTGGTTTTTAATGGATCAACATCCGGATGTTCTGGCAAATGCCTGTATGCGTGTCGGTAAAACGGTCGTGATTCAAGTTAAAAACTTGGACGAAAAGCTTTTGAATCCTTATGATGAGGAAATGATTTTTGCACCAAAGAGTGATCAGGCGGTGAATACATTTAAAACACAATATGATATTATTGATAAGCAGCCCGTAATTAATGCCTTCATTAAGCGCAATTCAATCGGTAAAAAGCTGTTTGGACTGGGATCGGTAGAATTCTATAATAACAGTAAGGCAAAATGTTTTGGCGTTAATTCCAATTTTGAAGGCGAAAACGCCACTATCCAGCATGTTGATGAGCTGGATGATATTCCGCCCGAAACGTTAAAGCGCGTTAAGGGGCGCGCCACGGCCAAAAACAAAAACGGTTTACCAACGCGTCATCGCTTTAGCGGGGTGATTTGGGGAAAATTAAATATTTGGAAGTATGAAGAAGAAGCGCGGCTGGGTAAAGAAGACGCTTATTTTGTTCTGCCGAAGGTAAATGTTTATCAGGGGTTGGCCGCAGGCTGGCTGGATAAAAAAGCCGTCATGGATATGCGGCGGGAAATGACCGATGAAGAATGGCTTAGAACACAGGTTTTGGAATATGTGGAAAGCCGCAACTTTATCTGGTCGTCAAAATTGCGGGCTTCGCAAATGATCGGTTTAAAATGGGGATTAACTCCGGCGGTACCGGCGCCCGGCGAACGATATTTTAAGCATGATGATGAAAAAGTCGCCTTTGGTCTGGATATGGGCGCACAGGGCTCCGGTGACGACGCTTCAGATTATGTTCTGGAAGTCACTTCCGCGCGCGGGCCGTTCAGGCGATGGCTTTACGGTAAGCGCTGGCCGGGGACGACTGATCCGGAGATTATCATTAATGATGTTTCCGAAATTTGGAATTTCTTCCGGCCGAATGGCGGTTACGGTGATTCTTTGGACGCCAATTTAATCGCCCAAATAAATGACCGCCTTTATGAATTGGGTTTGGTCCGGCACAATTGGCGCCGCCTTGGTGAAAATGAATTGGACGGATGGATTAACTGGGCGCGCAAAGGATTGTTAACACCTATCGTAAATCACGGGCGCACCAAGCATCACTTTTATAATTCTTTGAAAAAGGCCATTGATAATTGCACGCAAATTACCAGATTCGAATTAGCCCGAGGCCGTTATTTCATTTTTCCGCAAATAGACCGGGCAAAGGCAAAACATCTTGAGCACTGGAAGGAATTACAGGTACTTATTCGCGAATTGGAAAATTTGCAGGCCAGCCGGACGTCGGCCGGATATTTGAAAATCGAACGCATACAAAAAAAGATCGATGATCCGGAATTAAAAATGCATGAATCTTCGAGATTGGGAGATGACGGGCCGGACGCCCTGGCCATGAGTAATCATTTCCTTGATTTTTTGGAAAGCAAAAACCGCTCTCATCAATTTGGCGCGGTTTATATTCCCGGTATTTGAAAGGAAAGTATTATGTTAAATGAAATTTTAGCAAATTTTGCAGAATACAAAAAAGGTTATGCCTGGAAAAATGATATTGATTCCAATTGCCAAAAAAATATGGACGCCTTTACGGCCGATGTGGTGAATTCAAAATATTTGCCGCAATATTCCAGTCGCGAACCGGATAGAGATTATCAGGATCGGCTAAATCGTGCAAAAAACGCTTACATGAATTTTCCGCAGAAGATCATCAGCATCTATCAAAATTCCATATTCCGAAGCGGAAGTCCGAGCCGAGAGGGTGACAGTGACGCCTTTAAACGTTTCATAAAAGATTGCGACGGCCGGGGAACGACCATTGGCGATTTTGTAAAAGAAGAAATTTTCATCATTAATCAGGTGCATGGCGGATCTTTTATTGTGATTGATATGCCGCGCAAGCCGGATAATGATACCTTAACGGTCTATCAGCAACAACAATTAAAATTTTTCCCTTATGCCTATCTTTACACCTGGCCTGAAATGATCAATTTCGGTATTGATCGCTATCGCAATTTGGATTGGATTTTATTTGAAGAGACCTACACCGGAAGCGATAAACAATATCGCTATTTTGATAAAAACTATTGGGCTATTCTTGATAAAGAAGGTCATTTGGTAGAAAGCGGGGTACATGGCCTCGGAGTTGTACCGGTGATCGCTTCCTTTGCCAAGCGCAACCCGAAGCATCGCTTTTTAACGCCGCAAAGCCCGATTGATGATGTGATCCGACTTTCGTTAAAGATTTTCGAATATCAGTCGCAGCTTGAACAAATGATTGTGGCCCATGCTTTTATGAAACTGGCTATGCCCGAAGGTATGTGGAAGCTAATTGATAAACAGGGCATGGGTAATTTTAACGCGCTTGTTTTTCCGGATGATCTGGAAACGAAGGCCTATTACATTGAATCGAGTTTATCCGAAATCGAGAAGATGATTGAATTGGTTTATGAGAAGCTGCCTAACAAGATTCTTTATTTTGCCACGATTCGCGATAAGGTGGCCATGCCGCGCGAAGAATCCGGACAGGCAAAATTTATCGATTCGGCGGACGAGATTGCCAATTTATTGGAAAAAGCCAATCAAATGGAGCGCATTGAAAATCAGATGGTTGACCTGGCTTTAAAATGGCAAGATGTAAATGATAATTTTCAGATTATTTACAATAAGACTTTTGATATTAAATCAACCAACGAGCAGATCGAAGAAGTGGTGAAGATTTTTAAACAGGATATGGGCTCGCCAACCTTTAATTTGGAAATTGTAAAACGATTGATGTTTAACATGCTGGGCGAAGTTCCGGAAAAAATCAAAAAAGAAATTGAAGAAGATTTGAAATACTCTTATGATCCGTCTTTGAGCCTGGACGATATTGATTCTTTAACGAATTTTGGAATTTTAAATGCCATAAAGTTGGCCAAGAAATATAATCCTGAATTGCGCAATAAAACCGATTCAGAAGTAAGAAAATTCATTAGTAAAAACACGATGCTCTTACCTGGAATGAATTCCGCCACAAGTATTGATTCAAATTTAGGCGAGGAAGATACAACAGCAGCAATGCTTAACGGTATTCAAATAAAGTCTGCATCAGAAATTATAAAATCAGTAAGTAGTGGTGATTTACCGAGAGAAAGCGGAATTAATCAGCTTATGGTATTTCTAAATTTAACACGTGAACAAGCGGAAAAAGTAATGGGCACCGCCGGAACAGGTAAAGTAATTAAGAAAGATAAAGTAGTCGTGGGGAAAAAACAGGAGGCCGCAACTAGTGTTTAATTTTTTCAATATCCTGGCGTTTAAAATAACCAAAGAAAATTGGGGCTTCCCTTGGCATATAAACTTAGCCCTTATTTTAACGCAAATATCAGCTTTTATCTTATTAAAATTTGTCGATTTTCCGCATACCGTTGCCTTTGCCTGGGTGATTGTTAATTTTATCGGGTTGATCAATGAATATTTTGAGAAGAAAAAAGGCAATAATCCAAAAAAAGATTTTTGGCAGGATATGTTGGCCAATAATATCGGATGGCTTTTAGGGGTTGCGCTTTTATGGCTGATCGTATAATTAGAATCCTCAAACAAAAAGAATCGTTGTTAAATGATGTGCCGGAATCTTTTATTAAAAAAATCGAAAAGATTCAGAATCAGGTTTATGCCGATATCTTGGCCGAAATCAAGGGCATGGATACGGTCAAAAAGAACATGCTGGCTACCAACCGATTTAACATCGGTTTGGCGAACAGCCTGAGGCGCAATATCAGCAAATTTCTAAAAGAGCACGGTTATTATGAAGCCATTACCGAGTTTGGTAAGCAATATTCCGATCTTATTAATCTTTCCAAGGAATATTTTAAAGAAATGGGCTTTGATCCGGCCTTCTTGGATCGTGATTTGCAAACGCTTTCCAAAATTAAGGCCGATGATCTTAATTTTTTGGCCTCCCATGACCGTGATGTGATCAATACAGTTTACGATGAAGTGATCACTTCCATCTATCAAAAAAAGGATTGGCGCCAACTGGCCGACCGCCTGCGCAATATTTTGACCGATACCATGGAAAACGGCAAGCCTTTAAGCGGATTATTGAAGAAATATTCCCAGACGTATGCTTTTACGGGCTATGCCGCCTTTGACCGGCGCATTCAACGCATTAAGGCCGAGCAATACAAGATTGAAAAATTTCTTTATTCCGGTTCTTTGATCCGGGATTCGCGGGAATTTTGCCAACAGCGGGCCGGAAAAGTTTTTACCAAAAAAGAAATCGATAGCTGGAATAAATTGGATTGGCAGGGCAAAGTACGCGGCCGGGATGTGTGGATTTATCTCGGCGGGTGGAATTGCCAGCATTCTTTGGTTCCGGTAAGTGATGAATATGCGAAGAGATTACAAAAAAACACTTGACAATGCATGATTAAATCTTTATTATTTTTGCAGTAAGAAAATATCTCATCAACCGTGCTAAGGCGGAGATGTTCATTTTGAGCGTCTCCGCCTTTTTTTGTGCCTTCGGGCATCGGGTTCCGGCGGGAATAGAATCACGCTTGAAGACGGCAGTCTTTAAAATGTTTCACCAAAAGGAGTAACACCATGGGCATCGAAATTCAATGGTCGGAAGACGGCACCAAAGCAACCATCAGCAAAGAAGACCTTGAAAAACTGCAAGGCAGTTTTGACAAGGGTTACGGCAAGGGCATCGAACAGGGTAAAAAGGAAGTGTTAAAACATCTTTCCTTTTTGGATGTTAATGAAGAAAATTTTGCCGAAAAAATCGGCAAAATGCAGCAAACCTTAACCGACCTTCAGAACGGTAAGATTCCGGAAGATATTAAGGCCAAGCTGAAGGATTTGGATTTGGTTAAAGACCTTCAGCAAAAGCTGGAAGAAAAGCAAAAGGCCATGGAAAAAAT
>JALWEA010000289.1 GCA_027039465.1 Calditrichia bacterium
AAAATCAAAAAAATACTCAATAAAAGGTACTTCATATTTACCTTCCTATTCAATCAGATGTTAATGGTTCGCGATTATTTTCTCCGCATTTTCCACGATATTTTTCTTACCAACCTTCAGCACCAAATAGCCGATCACACCGGATAACAGCGATCCGAGTAAAATGGCCAATTTATCCGTATAATGGAACAAAGTATCGTCTTTAAAAGCCAAAGAAGTAATAAACAGACTCATCGTAAAGCCAATGCCCGTCAAAATGGAAACGCCGTAGAATTGCAGCCAATTACTACCTTCCGGTAGCCTGGCAAGTTTCAATTTGATGGCCAAAAAACCAAAGCCGAACACGCCGAACTGTTTGCCTAAAAATAAACCGAGCATTATGCCCATAGGTACGCCTTCTGCCATCTGCGTTAAAGAGATGTCTGTAACGTTAACACCCGCATTCACAAAAGCAAAAAGCGGAAGAATAAGAAAAGCCACCCAAAAATGGAGATTATGTTCGATTTCTTTAAGCGGCGATATGGGTTGGTTGTTTTCATCCTTGGCATTTAACGGAATGGTAAAAGCCAGAGCAACGCCCGCTAAGGTGGCATGAACGCCGGACTTAAGGACGCTGATCCATAAAATGGTTCCTACCAGAAAATAGGCTGCTTTCCTTGAAACCCCGAAAAAATTGAGGGCAATGAGAATAAGCAATGCAATCGCCGCAATAATAATGGACAACGTGTGCAATTCCGCCGTGTAAAAAATTGCAATGATGATAATGGCGCCCAAATCGTCAATAATGGCTAGAGCCATTAAAAAGATTTTTAGAGAAACGGGTACGCGCTTGCCCAAAAGAGAAAGAATACCCAAAGCAAAAGCAATATCGGTAGCCGTGGGAATAGCCCATCCTCTGAGGGCAATCGGGTCACCCTGATTGAAGGCGAAATAAAATACGGCCGGAATAGCCATGCCGCCGACAGCCGCAATACCCGGCAAAGCCACTTGTCCCAAAGACGAAAGATGGCCTTCCAGGATTTCTCTTTTTACTTCGAGCCCAACCAATAAAAAGAAAATGGCCATTAAGCCGTCATTCACCCAATGATACAATGACTTGTCGATTTGCAAGGCACCCACCCGAATCTCAACGGGAATATGCAAAAACGACTGGTACCACGGCGCCAGGAACGAATTACTTAATAACAGCGCTATAACAGTCGTCACGATTAAAAGAATGCCGCCAGATGATTCTTTTTGAATAAATTCATCAATGATTCTCATGCATTCTCCGATTAATTTTTATGATAATAACTTGAATGCATTCCCTGTCATTCCGATTCCCGATTCTCGGGGCTTCACCCAGTTGTTGATTAGTTGACCCGACTTATCGTTATTCGTATATCCGTTATTCGTTAATCGGGAATTATTGTTTATACACCCGGTGATGTTCGCCCCTGTTTGATGTGATTCCCCAGTTTGGTTTTCTGAGCCCTCCTTTAGCGGGACGAAAATCTCTTTCAAAACGGCAACGGACGTGAGATATTTTTCGTTCCGTCGCAATCACTCGGTTTATGACCGCGATCTTACGCATTATTGTTCACAAAATTACTTCAATTCAACAATTCACCAAATGCCCATGGCTAATGGGCACCCTTCCATACGGTAGTAGGGAAGGGATGGGGATGGGTTCTAAATCGGAATTCGCAAGCACATTCAATCTACCGAATAAGGAATTTTTCATCCCGCTGAAGCAGGAATTCTGAATAACAGGCCAACCGAAGCATTCATGAACCGAACGCGGGATTTGGCAATTAACAATCCTTTACCTCCTAAGATCTGGATTCTAAATACCGCTACCCCTTTTTCTTTTTTCCTTTTTCTTTTTTCCTACTTCCCCGCCTCTTTCAACTTCAAAGCCGGATAGGCATTTAGGGTCAACGGAGAAGTAATGCCGTGTTTCAAATATTCCAGACCGACGCGGGCGATCATGGCGGCATTGTCCGTACAATATTTCAATTCCGGCAGATACAGTTCCAGGCCTTCTTGCTCGCAAACTTTCTGCAACCAGCTCCGTAAAAGCGAATTGGCTGCCACGCCGCCGGCCAAGGCAATACGCTTGGCTTTATATTTTCGTGCCGCCAGCAATGTTTTCTTAATCAGCACTTCCACGGCCGCTTTTTGGTAAGAGGCACAAATGTCATTCAAATGTTTTTGTTTTTCTTCTTCGGAAATGTTTTTCAAATAAACCAGCAGTGATGTCTTTAAACCGCTGTAACTGAAATCAAACGGAGCGTTTTTAAGCATGGCACGCGGAAATTTCACAAAATCGGGGTCTCCCTTTTGAGCCAATTTGTCAATCATCGGCCCGCCGGGATATCCGAGTCCCAGCAACTTAGCTCCTTTGTCAAACGCCTCGCCCACGGCGTCATCACGTGTTTTACCGATAATGCGATATTTTAAATGATCTTCCATGAGTACAAGTTGTGTGTGGCCGCCGGAGACGATTAAAAAAATAATGGGGAATTCAATCTTGGGCTGGGACAAAATATTGCCGTAAATATGGCCTTCAATGTGGTTCACTCCAACAAACGGCTTGCCCGTAGCCGTAACCATGCCTTTAACAAAGTTCAAACCGACCAACAAAGCGCCCACTAATCCCGGGCCGTAGGTAACGGCGAATCCGTCGATTTCGTGCAGGGATTTGTCGGCTTGTTTTAAAGCCCGTTCGACAATAGGCACAATTAAACGTATGTGCGCCCTGGAAGCTAATTCCGGCACCACACCACCGAATTGGGCATGAACTTCCTGCGACGAAATAATGCTGGAAAGGACGTTATTTTCTTCAATCACCGCCGCCGCCGTTTCATCGCAAGACGTTTCAATTCCCAAAACAATCATTGCTTTACTTCCTTTTTCCTTAGAATCAAATGAAATGATTTCGGACTAACATTAATAATATTTACACCGTCCAACGCTTCGAAATGCGGGACATAATAATTCCGCCCCATCCGATACTCTTTTTGGTAATCAAACACCGCCGTAATTTGGTCTCTGGTAATGGAGGCGATTCTGTGCTCGCTACCTTTAATGCGCACGGAAACCACAGGTGGTTCGGCTTTGGCCGTTAAATCCGGCGGCAGCCCGATAATTTGAATCGGAATATTGTAAACGGTTCGCTCCACAATTTGTTCAATGACAAAATGAGCAGTGATTTGCTGCGGTTTGAGATGAATAATCCCTGGTTTCGGTGAGATGAGACGCAATTGCACGTTAAACGGATAACGCACATTTTTACGTTTCACCGGTTCGCTTTTGATGAACTTAATGGCCTTTACCAAAGAGGCCGGCCCGCCTACCGATACCGTATCCACATTGGGTTTGACGGATGACAAAACAAAACCCGGGCTGGGCTTAATGTCGTACTGAATTTGAATGGGTTTCGGAAGTTCCTTGTAACGATCGACCTTCAACTTAATTTCACGGGGCTGAATGATGTCTTCCAAATGGACGCCCAAATCTTGGCCTACGTAAATTTGACTGGCGTAATCCATTAAATGCAGAGTGGTTGAATGTTTTATTTGCGGTAATTCCAATTTGATTTTCGGTTTGTAAAAATAAAGGGTAATTAAGGCGCGACCTTTGCCGC
>JALWEA010000290.1 GCA_027039465.1 Calditrichia bacterium
GAAGCCTTCGGCAACGGCTTCGGTTGCCTGCGTTGCCCACGTTTCCGCGTTGCCGCTCAATAGAGCATTTACATTCACCTTTGCCCTTCGATTTGTGACATCCTGTTTCGGCCGTTCGCTTAATGAAATAAGCGCACCGTCCAACGCAAACCAAACCGACGGACTTAACGATAACCGGTTCCGTAGCGATTTTAATATCCGGGTAATTTCTTCGGCTTTAAAATTGGGAAGTTCTACCAGCCTTTGTTTTATTATTCGGAATTCGTCCGCGCATTGCATTAACGTTTCATTGTGCAAGCCCGGCAACGGCGCCGCTTCACCAAAGGCGGTAAGACCGTTTTCAGCGCTCAATTGCAAAAGCCAGCCTTCTCTTTGAGTAATGCGGTTTGCGCCGATGAACAACGGCTCTTTTAAAGGCAAGGTGAAACGATACCAGCGTACGTCGCGGATTTTCATCAGCCAATCACCCATCCAATGGAAAACAAAATACCGTAAAGGAGCATCAATTTTCCGGTTCCGGCCAGCACTTCATTGAAAATCGGGCCGCAGTCGTTTTTGAATAGAATTTTCAGCAACGGATAGGCAGGAACCAAAATCAGGGCCGAGATGATGGCATAAGGATGTTGGCCGCTGTTCAACCACAATCCCACCGGCAGCAAGGCAGCCAGGGCAATCATTAACACATATTCGATGCGCGAAAAGTTGGGACTGAACAGAGTAGCCAAAGTACGTTTTCCCGTGCGTTTATCGGTTTCACGATCACGAAAATTATTGACCACCAAAATGGCCGTGGAAATAAATCCGGGGCCGAAGCCGGCGATAATGACCGTCCAATTAATGCGCAGGGCCTGCACATAATAGGTTCCTGCAACAGCCACCGGGCCGAAGAACAAAAAAGCAAACAGGTCGCCCAGGCCGATGTAACCCAAAGGCAAAGGCCCGCCGGTGTACAAAATGCCGAACAAAATGGAAGCAATGCCGATCAGTAAAACCGGCCAACCGCCGCGCCAAATCAAATATAATCCCAAAATAAAAGCCAGACCGAACATCAGCAAATAGGCGCGTTTCATGGTTTGCGGTTCAATGTGTCCGGCTTGCGTCAGACGCATGGGGCCTAAACGATCATGCGTATCGGCGCCGTGAATGAAATCAAAGTAATCGTTGGCAAAGTTGGCGCCGATTTGAAGGAGCAAGGCAATGAACAGTGCGGCCAATGCCGAAAGCGCATGGAAGCCGCCGTCGGAGTAAGCCATGGCCGTTCCGATGAGCACCGGCCCTACGGATGCCCACAATGTTTTGGGTCGCGCGGCCAAATACCATTTTTGAAAAAACGAAAGTTGTTGCTCTTGCGTCATGTTTCCGCTCCGCGGGTTTTGGAATTGGGAACTTGGAATTAGAAACTGGGAACCGGCTGTCCGTGTGTTCTCTAAGCGTTTATTGGGTCTCACTGCCGATCATCAGGACAACTCAAGTGAATCAAAGCAGCGCCATTTCCCATCTTCCTTTATCCTTTTTCCTTTGTCTTTTGTCCTTTGTCATTTGTCATTTTTCTTTTGTATTTTCTTTAGGGTCTTTTGGGAAATTTGGAAAAATCGGGTTTGCGTTTTTGAACAAAAGCGTCGCGGCCTTCCTGCGCTTCTTCGGTCATGTAGTAGAGTAAGGTTGCGTTTCCGGCTAATTCCTGCAAGCCGGTCTGTCCGTCGACATCCGCATTAAAAGCCGATTTTAACAAGCGAATGGCCAGCGGCGAATGTTGCAAAATTTCTTTGGCCCATTTAACGGTTTCTTCTTCCAATTTTTCCAACGGCACCACCGTGTTAACCAGGCCCATTTCCAGAGCCTCCTGTGCATTGTACTGGCGGCACAAATACCAAATTTCCCGCGCTTTTTTCTGACCGACAATGCGCGCCAAATAGCTGGCTCCGTAACCGCCGTCAAACGACCCGACCTTTGGGCCGGTCTGCCCGAAAATGGCATTGTCTGCTGCAATGGTTAAATCGCAAACCACATGCAGCACATGACCGCCACCAATGGCGTATCCGGCTACCATGGCAATCACCGGCTTTGGGCAGGTGCGGATTTGCCGTTGAAAATCCAGTACGTTCAAACGATGCACGCCCTGTTCATCCACGTAACCGGCGTCGCCGCGAATCTTTTGATCGCCGCCGGAGCAAAAGGCTTTGTCGCCTTCGCCGGTTAAAATAATAACCCCGATCTGTTCATCATTGCGCGCGTCTTCCAGCGCCTGACTCATTTCCTTAACGGTTAAAGGACGAAAGGCGTTGCGTACTTCCGGACGATTGATGGTAATTTTTGCAATGCCTTCGGCTTTTTCGTATTTGATGTCAGTGAACTCACCGGCTTTCTGCCAATTTACGCTACTCATTGTATTCTCCTTTTTTTAGTTTCAAGAAGTTAAGAGTTAAGGGTTGAATGGGAAAAGCGTTATTCGTGTAAACGTGTATCCGTTATTCGTATATTCGTTAAGTGTGATTCGGGAATCGGGAACTGGGAACTCGGAACTAATTTCCAATTCCAAATTGCAGGCGGAATGTATCGAGGGACGGACACGCCACAAATTGCTCAAACCGCATTTTCCGAATAACGAATAACGAATACACGAATAACGACACAGCAAGTTCTCGATTCCCATTTAGCCCTTCTCCAAAAATCCTTCCACCTTGCGGGCCATCCATTCGGGATTTTCGAAATGCACGTTGTGCCCGCAACCGGGTGCCACGACCCGTTTAAAGTTCGGATTGGTTGCCTGCATTCGGGCGCTGACCTCTGCGTATTTTTGATCCGATTCTCCGCAGATTAACAGCACAGGCAAATCCCATTCCGCTAATCGATTCCAGAGCGAAGGCTGCCTGGCTACGGAAAATCCCGTTAATGCTCCGGACAACTGCCGCGGATCGTTTTGCAAACGTCGTTCAAGCAAACGTGCAAATTGCGGATGTTCTTGCAGATTCCCGAACAACGGCATGGCATACCAATCGCGTAAAAAGGCGCGAAAATCAAAATCAGCTTTTCTCAGGCGCATGCTTAAAGCTTGGTCAGCCTGCCAGCGCCGTTGCCGCTCTTCGGCGGTGATCAATCCCGGATGCGCCGATTCCAACACCATTGCCTCGATGTTTTGCGGAGATTGTACAAGCCATTGCATGGCCAAGCGTCCGCCCATCGAATATCCGATAACGGTTACGCGACTTACTTCCACCGTTTGCAATACGTCCTGCAAAGCGGCAAAAAATGTTTCGGCGCTCGGCGTTTCGTCTTCCTTTAACAAAGATTTTCCGTGTCCTGGTAAGTCAATGAACAAATGATTGAATCGGGAACCGAGACGTTCGGCAAGTTGCTGCCAATCGTCCGATTGTCCCATAAAGCCGTGTAAGTAAAGTAATGTCCGCCTGGCACCGTTTCGGGCAAAGCGAAAATGCAGATTCATCGTTTGGCTCCGAATTGCTGACTAACATTTTGCACGATGGTTCGGTACAATTGCGCATTGGCCCGGCGATCGGTACGAATTTCAATCAAAGAATGCGAAGCGGATTTTAGCGCTTGACGATAAGCCCCGCGCAGCTCGTCTGATGTGTGCGGCTGCCGGTAATCCAATCCGAATTGGCGCGCCGTCGGTTCGAACGTAAAATCGTGCGGCGTGGAAAAGTAGTTTTCAAAAATATCTTCGAATTGAGCCACGGGCAGCCAATGGAAAATACCGCCGCCACCGTTATTAATGAGAACGATGATCAGCGGCTGCTGCAAACGAGGCAACAAACTTAAAGCGCTTAAATCGTGCAGAAATGCCAAATCGCCGATGAGCAATGTTACCGGTTTGTGCAAGCCTGCAGCCAAACCTGCCGCCGTGGAAATATTGCCGTCGATGCCGCTGGTACCCCGATTGGCCGCTGCAAACACAGGGCCTGTAAGTCGTTGAGCAAACATGTCCGCTTCGCGTACGGCCAGACTATTGGCCAGAAACAAACCGTGACCTTCAGGAATTTCTTCGGCTAAAATGCGGCTGACCGCCGGCTGGTTCAGCGTACCGGAATCAATGTTTTGTTTTAGCCAATCTTCCAGTTGATCCGAGCGACGGCGCAGTTCCCGCCCCAATGGAGAAACGCCCCCGGCCGGCAGCACTTCCTGTAAAAGGCCGCAAAAAACGTCCGTCTCCACCGGCAGCAGGCGCGTTACCGAGCGGGTTTCATCGATCCATTGATCCGAGCCGGAAACCCGAATGTACTTTTGCGGTTTGTGCTTTTGCAGATGCAGCATCAACCGCTTGGAAACGAACCGGTCGCCCAAATGCAATACCGTGTCAAAATGCAACGTTTCATCCGTTAACAATAAATCCAAATGCGGAACGAAACCCTGCCAATCATGCCCCAGACGTAATCCGGAAGTAATATCGGCCAGCACGGGCCAACCCAAGGTGTTCAGGCAACGCCTGATGACGGCTTTATCCGCAGAGGGAGACAATCCGCCCACAACAACCAATCCGTTGCGAGTATTTGTTAAAATAGTTTTGATTTCGTTCAAAAAGTCCGGTTCAGGCTGACGCGTAACGCGCTCTGTTTTGGTTTGCGGTTGTTCGCTGTTGAGCCATTCGCTGATGCTTTGCAAATAGTTTTCGGGCAAAGGATGATTTTCCGGAGCCAGCGGCTCACGGAACATGCAGTTCAAATGTACCGGCCCGGGCGGAAAACTCAGCGCTTTGTGCAGCAAACGATCCGTTCGTTCCAAAACGAAGTTCGGCGCAATGTCCGCGGTGGGCGTCGGCAGGTCAAAAAACCAACGCACATAATTCCCGAACAGTTTCACCTGATCAATGGTTTGGTTGGCGCCGCTGTCGCGCAATTCGGGCGGGCGATCGGCGCTTAAAATGATGAGCGGAATATTTTCCTGAGATGCTTCAATCACCGCTGGCAGGTAGTTGGCCGGAGCCGTACCGGAAGTGCAAATGAGCGCCGCCGGTTTTCCGGTTGCGCGGGCATAGCCCAAAGCATGGTAAGCGGCAGAGCGTTCGTCGTAGATGACGATTTTATTTGCCCCGGGATTTCGTGCCGCGGCCGTTGTCAGAGGCGTTGAACGTGATCCGGGCGAAAGGCAAAAATAATCGATGCCGTGACGGATGAGTTCTTCAACAATTAAAGCGCTCCAAAGAATATTGATGTTGTTTACGGGAATTTTCATGCGATGTGCAAAATTTTAATGAAGTTGGCAATTTTGTTTTCCAGTTCGCGCCATTCCGATTCGGGATCGGAACCTTGTACGATTCCGGCTCCGGCAAACAGATGTACGGTGTTTCCCTGCAGCAGGGCGGAACGAATGCCCACGGCGAATTCCGCTTCATTGGAACCGATCCAGCCCACCGGCCCGGCATACCATCCGCGATCGAATCGTTCCAATTCGTGAATTTTTTCGATGGCCTGTTCTTTAGGAAAACCGCCAACCGCCGGTGTGGGATGCAAATCGTGCAGAACTTCCATATCATTGACGTCTTCTTTAAGCTCTGCCTGAAAGCGGAGCAGCAGATGCTGAACGCGGGCGTTTTCCAAAATTCCCACGCGCGCATCCTTTTGCACGGAATGACTGTGGCGGGTTAATACGTTTTCAATGGAACGTACCACGTAGTTGTGTTCGCGCAAATCCTTTTCGCAATGTAACAGATCGTATTTAAGCTGTCGATCTTCTTCCGGCGTTTGACCCCGTCTTCGTGTTCCGGCCACCGCCTCGGTTTCCAGCCGACGACCTTCACGCTTGTAAAGACGTTCCGGTGTACTGCCTAAGAAGGCGTTTTGTCCGTTCAATTGAAACAAAAACAAAAACGAATTGGGATTGGAAGCGCGCAGATTACGCAGTAGCGATTCCGGGCTAAACGGATGACTAAAAGTTAGTTCGGTCTTGCGGGCCAGAACCACTTTCTCTAATGGTTTGCCGTCAAGACTGTTGACCGCCAGACGAACGCCCGTTAACCATTGTGTGTGGTTGGGATTGTCCTGCCGTTCCTTAAAACGAATAACGGGCTTGGCTTTACCGTTTCCCTGAAAAAGGCGTTGCACAAAACGCAGGTAGTCCGATTTTACATCCTCGGCTTTTTGTTCGGGTTTTCGGAACAGGTTACAAACAAAAATGTAACGATTGTCTTTTCGAATTAACTCAAACTGCGGCAGGTTAAAATAAAAATAAGGAAACGCCTGCCAGGTCGGGTCATTGGCGTTTTTTCGGGAGAAACGAATGCCGCCGAAAAATTTCAAACGCTCGTTTTGCCGGAGTAAAGTTTCCATTTCGGCCATGGCTGCGTCCAAATCGGACATGCTCCAACCCTGAAAAGTTAAGGCATTACCGATACCGGCAATTTCGGTTTCCCGCTTGCGATCGCTCCAATAGATTTTTTGCGTTTCCTTAACATGGGCCAACCATGTTAAAGGATCGGTCGGCGTAATTTCGTATTCGAACCGCTGCAACAGGCGTCCGTTGGGTTGCCATGTTCGAATGGCCTGAGAAATTTCCCTTATTAGGTTGCCGGGTTCGATTAAATCGGTCGTTACCATTGTCCGTTTTTCGTTCCTGTTTTCCGTATTTTTTGTTAATAAAAACGCTAAAGTTAAGAAATAATTCCTCAGGCTTCAAATTGGCGTGAAAATAAGGGAAGAGGGTAAAACCGTCATCAAAAAGTACGATTTCCAGTAGAAGTATTTATTACAAACAGAGAGTGTGGCTTATTTTCTTTTGGCGGACTAAAATAAATGAAGTTTTTAGAACTTTAACGCCAACATCAAGGGCTTTGTTTATTTTTACCATTAAAAAGGACGTAAACGTCCTAAGAACTTAATGGGTTTAATTCTCAACCCCAGCCTAAAGGCCGGGGCTAACTTTTTATTAACATCAGATTGGGCTACTGCAGCGAAAAGTTTGAAACGCAGTGGCCAAATAATACGATTTTGTAAAAATATTTCTTCTAAGATGGGAAGAGTTACTTTTTTTTTTGTGTCAAATTAAAATGAATGAAACTATTCAAATGTTAGCCCCAGCGTTTACGCTGGGGAAATAATAGGACTAAGATTTTATGCCCTTTAGGGCTTTGTTTAAATTTATTCTTAAAAAATTAAAAAACATAAACGCACAAGATTAATAATATCATTTTTTAACCCAATGATTTGAACTTAAAGTATAATAATATTGTCAATTTGGAAAAACCATTACAAAAACGCCCGCAATTGGGCCTGACCGGAATGGATAATCCTGCGGAAACCCGCATCCTTGCGACCGATATAGGAAAAAGTAAACACAATATTCTTGGCAACTGTGTATTCAACCCGCAATTGCCACTGCTGCGAAAATCCCTGCCGTTTACCTTTAGCCATTTCAAAAGGAACGATGCGATTAAACGGATTTCTGGTCACCGTGACGTTTTGTAGCTCATATTGCCCGCTGATGCGTCCCTTACCAGGCAAAGAATAATTCAAACGCTGGCGCAAAAGCACAAAATACAGGTTAATAGGGTAAAGCGGGTTGGTGTTGGTTTCGTAACCGGATTCGCTTTCCAGACCGATTTCCCAAACGCTTTTGGGACGGTAGGAAAAATTCTGACTAAAATAATAACCGCTAATATCACGGTTGCGTAAAGCGTTTGCAGCGGAATTGCGCACAAAGATTCGGTAGCGGCCTTCGCTCTGGCTGCGCAGGCGCATTAAAGGACGCCAATCCATGCGCAGTCCCAATTCGCGGCTTCTGCGCCGATCGTTTTCCGTACTGTTGACAAACTGATTGTTGTAATTGCGATTAAGCCGGAAACGCAGTCGGAAAGAAAGATTGCGGTTGTGTTTCATGTAAAATAAATCCTGATAGAGATTCATTACGCCGCGCACCGTGTATTGGTGCTGCAAATGGTCGGGATTTAAAAGGTACACCGCGGTTTTGTTCGGGTCACAGGATTCTTCCTCGATCCGCACGTACGTTTCGCCGCTGAATTTGGAAAGCCAATGATTGCGCAGCTTGCGTTTGCGCCGCGTGTAACGGTAAGGATCAAATCGGAAGCGGAAAGCCGTTTGCACATTGGAAACCGGTTCGAACTTACCCGTCGGTAAAATGTAAAGGATGTACTTTCCCAACGGGTCGGGAACGTATTCTTTAAGATAGGGATCGTAGCGCAGGTTGCCGCGTCCTTCGCCCACATCCACGTAAACCTTTTCCCTGAGTGCGGTTTCTTCCGTGGAAAGCCGGTATTGCCAGGAAAAATCGATGGCATTGTTAAAGGCGTGGTGTGTGGCGTCAATTTGGGCCAGATTGGTAGAGCGGTCGCGCCAACTGGTATCTTGCACGGCGGCGTCAACGTAAAACAATTTTAAGCTGTCCACCTTAATGCGTTCGAAATATTTGGTGTAATCTTTATTGCGATGCATGAAGGTTAAATTAAAAGTGGTCGAACGGATGTTTTTCAAACCGAATTTCCATTCGTAAGTCTTGCTTTCGGCCTGCGGTAAAAGTTTGCCGACTTGCCGAATGTCGTACACATAATCTTTACGTTGGCGGGCGCTTAAGGCGCTTTTGAAATGTTTGAAATTCCAAAGATCAACGCCCAGTCCGAAATCGTCAAAACGGAAGCCGTTAACGCCTTGTTGCAGGGTGCGCTTGCGCCATTCGCCATGGTAAGAAAAATTCGGTTGGAGCTTCCAAAATTTGCGCCGGATTTCAAAACGGTAGCGTTTCCATTGATCGGTTAAGGATTGCTGCGCGTTGTCGGCTGCAATGTATTCGTATTTGGCCAGGGAAGAGAAACGGTGAAAATTGTCCGCCAGCACGTTCACACCGAAACGCTTACTCGTAAAATCTTTTTGTCGGAATTGGCCGACGTTGTTTGAAATACGAATGGCTTTAACCGGCTGATAGTTGGCCGTGATCTGAAAACTTAGCTCCTGCGCGCCCTGGTCGGGCGATGAGTACAAATTCCAGTAGCGGGCAAAGTCGGGTTTTCGGAAACGATCCGCCGAACGAAAGGTTTTTTGAATCATACGCGTTTTGAATTGCATGTCGAATTTACCCAATTGGGAACCGCCCAAATGCAGATCGAGCGGTTTAAGTTCGCCGGAAAACAAAAAAGCCTGACCTTTGTTGTCGTTGTCATCAAGAGAAGAAAAGGTGTTTTGATCAAAATTGGTGAAGGCGTATTCGGCCTTTAAAGTGAGCGGTTTCCACGGATGACCGCTCAGGTTCAAATCAACAAGATCGTGTCGCGATGGCAGCGAAATCAAACGGATGGGTAAATAATCGCCTTTCTTCGGCCCGACCCAGCGGTAAACGCCCAAACGATCGCGCACGTAATCGCCGCGATGCTGTCCGAAATAGGAGAAAGAAACCGTGTAAGCACCCTGGTGTTTGCCTTTGAATTTGAAAATGGAGTAGATCTTGCCCTGGTACACGGTATCAACTTTAACATAACTGCCCAGCGAATCGCCTTTGAAGGTGAAACCAGGCTCCGCCGCTTTAAAGGGATCGTCACCGGCCTGCTTCAAAAGCTCTTTTTCTTTGGCGGTCAAAGCCCGACTCTCTTCCAGTACCTGTCCCGTGTTATCCTGCTCTCGGTAGTAACGCACGTTTAAGCGCAGCGCATTGTTGTGAAATTGATGGGCGGAATAGGCGCTGTAAACATTGCGATTGTAACTTTGCACCGCCGGATAGTATTCGAAATCCACTTCAATACGCGAATTGCCGGTGATCAGGCGATGATTGGTAAAGCGAATTTGGCCGTTGCCGTATTCGATCACGTAGTCATTGCTTTCGCCGCGCACCATGCGTTGGCCGTTAATAAAAACGCGCTCCGTTCCGGCCAGGACAATGATATCCCTTTCACCGTTTTTACCGGTTAACTGATACGGCCCCTGATTGCCTTCCTGCCCCAAAAACGAAACATGATGGAAAAAACCGCGGGTGGTGGCCACCGTTGCGCCGAAAGTATTTTTCTTTACCGAAGTTTGCAGGGTAATGCCCTGAAGTTTGCGTTGCACATTGGCGAAAGCGCTACCTTTGTAATCCATGTTAAAGTCGCCGACCGTACCTTGCACGTACGGACTTTTAAACTGCACGAAAACTTTGTCGATTTCGGACAGGGTCTGTGTGTTACCTTCCGGTTGAATGGGCGTGGCGGCGTCGGTCAGGGCGGCAATGATTTCGATGTCATCGGAAAGCTTACCCGAAAGCTGAACATTCAGGCCGGAATTAAGGGTAAAGTCCTGATTGCTGCCTACTTTAATGCCGCGCATGATGCTGCCGCTGGTTTGTAAAGTGGATGGAATGTGCGCAAAAGGATTTTCCAGATGAATCGATTTCACGCGCACTCCTTTTTGTATTTTGGCCAAACTGTCTTCTGCGGATTTTACCCGGGCGGTGTCTGCGCGGTAGAATTGAAATTCCTTCGGGAAATCAAAGGGTTGGCGCTGGTAGCGAATGTGCAAGGAATCGTTTGGATTGAATGGGCGGAAGAAGGTAATCAAATGATTATCTTTAACCCGATAATCCAGCGTTTCATTAAGCGGGCGGCGATTTAAGGTGATTTGCAGGGTGGAAAGAATGGGAAAATGATTGTCCGGGAAGCGGTACGCATACTGCGAATTTTGCACCACAATCAACGTGTCCACTTGCCAGGGATTGCGTATCATCAGCGCCGGTGTTTGAGCAAGGGAATGGCGTCCTCCCAAAACCGTCAGCAGCAAAAGCCCGAATGTCAATCGAAGCGTTTTCATGGATGTTCCGAGAATTTTCCGCCGATAACGAAGTTTCCGTCCAAAATAAAGCAATTGTTTTCAATCGTTGAATCCGGCAAACCGGTAACCGCAATATCTCTGGGTCGCACTAATTTTTTTTGCAAGAATGTTTGCAGCGGTTTTATGGTGGTTAAATCGGGCTTTATCAGAAAAACCTTTTTAGCCGATTCGTCCGCCACAAAAATTCCGGTTCGCTCTTGCGTGGCCAAACCCGCAGGATGCTTAAATTCCCGATCGGTAATTGCTTTGATAAACGTACCGAAAAAGTCGTAAACCATGACGGCCCTTAAACCGGCATCGGAAATGAGCAACCAGCGATCATTAAAAATATCCGTTTGAACCGCTTCTTCCAACTCTCCTGCGCCCGATTCGTACGTCCCGAAAAAGCGTTCCGGTTGGCCGTTGCGGTTTAATTTGACGACCTTTTCCTCCTGATGATCCAGAATAAACAAATCGTTTTGCGAATTCAAGGCACAACTTAACACCTCTCCGAATTGAAATTCTTCCGGCCAATTAGGGTTGCTCGTTAACATGGCTAAATAATTCATTTGTCGATCGTAACGCTGCAAACGCCGATTGTTGTAATCGCAGACGTAAATGTTTAAAATGGATTTCACCCAAATGTCAATCGGAAAATCGAACTGATCGGCATCAAAACCGAAA
>JALWEA010000291.1 GCA_027039465.1 Calditrichia bacterium
TGGAAACTTTGAAAGAGGAAGAAAGTTATTTTTTTGAATTGGAATAGTCCCAATTCCGAAAAATAATTTTTATTTTTAATATTAGCGCTTGAGAGTTGAACGGTCAGGCTTGGGAATGCGGATGAAATTGGTCATTTTCGTTTTAAATAAAGAAGAATATTTAAATGAAATCCTTGAAGCCTTTGTGGAGTTGGGGATTTCCGGCGCCACGGTAATTGACACCGTGGGTATGGCGCGTATTTTAGCGCATGATATTCCCATTTTCGCCGGATTTAGAAATTTGTTACAAGAAAGCCGGCCGGGCAATAAAACAATTTTTAGTGCGGTGGATGAGAAAAAAATCCCGTTAATGGTTAAAACCTTGGAACAAATTTTAGGCGATTTGGATGAACCCGGTACCGGCGTCTTTTTCAGCATTCCTTTGGATTTTGTAAAGGGAATTGTTCCGCATTAATCCGTTTGGCTATACACAAATCCTGACAGGCTGATTAAAAATTAAATTTCAGCCGTTCAATAAACAAAGCGTTAAACTTCCATGGCACAACAACCCGAATACATTGGTACGTACAAAATTCTTGAAAAAATCGGCGAAGGCGGCATGGCTTATATTTACAAAGCCCTGCAACCTTCCCTTAAACGTACCGTTGTCATCAAAAAACTCAAAGACCCCAATCGCGAAATCATCAAGCGCTTTAAGAAAGAAGCCCTGCTCAGCGCCTCCTTTCACCATCAGAACTTAGTGGCCATTTACGATTTTATTTACACCAATCGCAGTTATTATTTGATTATGGAATATGTGGACGGGGAAGATCTGCGCACGATTATCGACCATTTATCACCGATTCCGCCTCATATTGCGGCTTTGATTGCGCTTTCCATTGCCCGGGGGCTGGAATACACACACGCACACAACATCATCCACCGCGATATCAAACCGTCTAATGTATTGGTCGGGTATGAAGGTAATGTCAAATTGATCGACTTTGGTATTGCCCGCGATGACCTTTCCACGCGCTTAACCATTACTGGTATGATAGTGGGCACGCCGGCTTACATGTCTCCCGAACAGGCCAACGGAGATGATCTGACGCCGAAAAGCGATTTATTTTCATTGGGCATTTTGCTTTACGAAATGCTGACCGGCGTTAAACCTTTTGAAGGATCCAACCAAAGCGAAGTTATTACCCGTATCATTCGCGGCCGATACCAGCCCATTCAAAAAGTTAATCCGGCCATTCCCTATCGCTTGCGCCGGATTGTTAAAAAGTGTCTCCAACACTCTCCGAAAAAACGCTACTCCAGCGCCACCGAATTAATTAATGATTTGGAACGTTTTATACCCTGGCAGGTACGCAATCAGAAAAAACGCATCATTGCCCGCTTTTTAAATGATCTCGATAAAAACGAACCATCCAGCGTTCAAACGGTTATTCCCGATTTAATAAAACGCTTTTCAAACGCCAAATGGTTAGTCCTGAAAAGTTTGGCGGCAGCAGCCTCGCTTGCTGCCATGGCGTTATTGTTCGGTTATCTGCAACAAAAGCATATCGGTCACGTGCAAATCACGACCGCCGATTCCAGCGCCTATCGTATCCGCATTGATCAAAGGAAAACGTTCACCGTTAAAGGCCCGAACATTCTCATGCCTTCTCTCATTCAAGGTACGCACCGCATTACTTTGCAAAATTTGAATAATAATGCATATTTACAAATGCTGTTCCCCGTTAAACCGGCACGGTTCCTGACCTTGCAATTACCGCGGCAAAGCACAATGCACCGCAGTACATTGCGCATTTACACACGACCGGAATCCGCGCAATTATTTCTGGATCACGATTCGCTCGGTTTTTCGCCTTTTGTGTCCGATTCGGTTGCTCCGGGTCGGCATGAACTGCTGATTAAAAAGCCGGGCTTCAAAACATTGCGAATCAACATTCGTTGTTATCCCGAGCAATGGCAAAGGTATTTGTTTGTTTTGGAAGAAAAAGATTAAATTCCTGGTCTCGAAATCTGAGAGTTTATCTCTAACATTTTTGATTGTTGTATTTATTTTCTAACCATCCCCGATACCTCAAAGGGAATTAAGGGCGCAAATTGTTCTTTTAAATTTCAGATATTTTTGGCTAGAATTTAAATCCGGGAAAATAGTTTGATCCTATTTCCCTGATTAATCAGTTTCGTTCTATTTACAAAAGGTTCATTTCCCTAAAATTCCCGAAAGGGAATTACGATAATAACTCACATTTTCAAATGTGGGAACGCATGTCCATTGTTAAAAATTTGTCCCAAACGGGACAAGTGAAAGTAAATTTTATCGAATTTACATTTTCAGATGTCCTTTCAGGACGGACATACGGTAATAGCCTCTCTATACATTTCAATCCACCGTAATTACTCGGCAAACAGTTTCCCTTGCACGTCTGCCATCCTGCACAAACTAAAAAACGGCGCGAAGGCCGTTTGCAAATTTTCTTAATTTTCCGTCAGAACATCTTCATCAAACATCTGTTCCAAACGTTGCTTGTGTTTGGATTCTTCCAGAGCCAACTTATCGAACAGCTCTTTCATCGTTTGGTCACTACTGCGACCCGATAAATATTTGTACAATTCCTGCGCGCCGATTTCCCGTTGGATGGCCACCTGTAAAGCTTCCTGATACGTCATCGTCTCATCCGGATTGGTTTGCACAAAATAATCACCGATTTTCAAATCGATCACTTCTCCCGCCTTGGTCGTAAAAGTACCGCCGGCTTTGACTTTCAGAATCAAATCCTTGTGCTTTTGTTCTTCACCGGCAAATTCTTTCAGCACTTCTTTAATGCCGCTGTTTTTAACTTTGTCCGCCCATTCCAAATAGAAATCCCGCGCTTCTTCTTCCTTGGAAACGGCAAAATCCAACACTTCATTTATGGATGAAAAATGCAAATTGTTTAACGACTCACTCATATTTACTTCCTTTCATAAGGGAATTGCCCGCAACTTCGCCAATTTAAATGTCTTTTTAGAATTCAATGCGAGCGGGGTCCGCAGCCTTATTTCGTTTCCGCGTGATTTTTACCCTGCTTGCTGATATACTTGTCGATGAAATAGGCCGCCTTTTTACCGTCGGCAATGGCATGGATCGCGTCATCCGGTCCCAATTCACAGTCACCACCGGCAAAGATGCCATGCACATTGGTTTGCAACGTATCGGGGTCGACTTCAAACGTGCCCCAGCGCGTAGCCTTGACATCTGCCTGTTCGGCCATGCTGCTGTCAACTTTTTGTCCGATGGCCATAATAACCGTATCCACTTCCACCGTAAATTCGGAGCCTTCGATGGGAATCGGACGGCGGCGTCCGGTGGCATCCGGCTCACCCAACTGCATGCGGATGCATTGAACTTTTAATTTGTCGCCTTCTTTGGTAATCTTGGTCGGCGCGGTTAAAAATTCAAATTTAACGCCTTCTTCCTTGGCCTCTTCAATCTCTTCGTCATTGGCAGGCATTTCGGCTTCGGTACGACGATAAAAGACAAAGACCTCTTTGGCGCCCAAGCGAACGGAAGACCGGCAAACATCCATGGCTGTGTTACCGCCGCCGACCACCATAACGCGTTCGCCCAAATTCGGACGCTTGCCTTCGGCGATTTGATCCAAAAATTCCAACCCGACCAAAACTCCGGGCGTGTCAATGCCTTCGATGGGCATTTGCGTACCGATTTGTGCGCCTACCGAAATAAACAACGCATCATGTTTGTCTTTTAATTCCCGCAGACTAATATCTTTACCGACTTTCACATTGTATTGCACTTCAACGCCGGTATCGAGAATGGTTTGAATTTCGCGATCCAAAATTTCTTTGGGCAAACGATATTGCGGAATTCCGTAACGCAGCATGCCGCCCAATTTGTCATGTTGCTCGTAAACCGTTACTTTGTAACCGTAGTTGCGCAAATAAAAAGCTGCGGTCAAACCGGCCGGGCCGCCGCCGATGATGCCCACGGTACCGTCTTTTTCCGGTAAGGGCTTGCCGATACCCAAAATCTCATTACGCCGATCCGCTGTCTGATCGGTGATGTAACGTTTCAACCAGCGAATGGCAATGGGATCGCCGTTGTGTCCCAAAGCGCACACATCCTGGCAATGCGCCGTACAAACACGTCCGCAGGACTCGGAAAAAGGATTGGTATCGTACAAAATCTTTAATCCGTCTTCCAGACGATTTTCCCGGATGGCTTTAATGTATTCGGGAATGTCCATGTGCGTGGGACAGGCGTCAATACAAATCCCGCATTCCAAACAGCGTGAGGCCTCTTCCGTGGCCATGATCACTTCATAACCGTAGGCCATTTCGTCGAATGTATTCTTGCGAACTTCCGGCTCCATCACCGGCATGGGCGTTAGCTTGGGATCCAATAACCAGGCCTCATCCGTACGCCGATAACCTTTATCGTCGTCTTTCCACTCTTTTTCGTCAACACCCGGTTTAAAGACCCATTCTTCCGGATCGGGTGTTACCCAAATATAATCGTTGGACATGCCCAACGATCCGGTCGGACACACATCCACGCACAATGCGCACCAGCAGCAACGGCCGTAATCGATTTGCGGTCGCAAGCCGCTGTCGCCCTTTTTGGTGTGAATAAAATCCACCGGCACCATATCAATGGCTTCATTCTGGCAAATTTCTTCGCAGGTACCGCAACCGATACATTTTTCGATGTCATTAACATGAAAGCCTCTGTAACGATCGGCTCCTTCCCGTTCTTCAATCGGTTTTTTAATGGTGTACGGCTTTTCCAGCGTGCGTTTCCAGGCATAGAACGGAGAAAGTATATCTTTTAAACTCATGGTAATTCCCTTTGTTACCTCGTCGTTTTCATTGCTTTAATTTCTTCTTAACGTTCGATTTCAGGCGGACAGGTTTGCAGCGAGGGCATCAAACCGGCCATATCCGCAATGCTGTTGCCCACGGCCAAACGTTCCAATACGGCCATGGCGTGGGTGTAACTGGCGCCGCGCACGTGAACGCGCCGTGGATATTCCGAACCGTCCGAAACCATGTAATAGCCCATTTCACCGCGTCCCGATTCGGCACGAACGTACGTTTCGCCAGCCGGAATCTTCCAATGCAAAACATTGGGCAACTTGGCACGTACCGGCCCGTCGGGAATGCGTTCCAAAATCTGGCGAATCAGACGAATGGAATTAAGGATTTCTTCCTTACGCAAAGTCGTGCGTTCGTAAACATCGGAAGCGCTGCCCAGGATTTTGTGGAAATCCAACTGATCATAAATCAGATACGGATTGTCTTTGCGAACGTCAATGGGCACGCCCGCCGCACGAGCCGTGGTTCCGGTAATGCCGTAAGGTTCAATCCATTCCGGCGGAATGTAACCCAGGCCCTTGGCGCGCGCTTTAAATACCGCATTATTAAACATGACCTTCTCAATATCCGAAATCAGTTTTTCCAGCTTATTCATTACAAACTTAACATGTTCTTCGAATCCTTCGGGGAAATCCTGACGAACGCCGCCGGGAATGATGTACATGTGGTAAACGCGGCCGCCGGTCAGTTCTTCGAACAAATCCAAAATGTAATCACGATGCGCCACGCCCCATTGGCCGATAGGCACCAAACCGAAGGCACCGGCTTGCCCGCCAAGGCCCATGGTTAACGAAGCCGCACGAACCATTTCCAGCACCAATGTACGGATCCAAGCCGCCCGCTCGGGAATTTCGATACCGGCCAACTCTTCTATACCGGCCGCTAACAGATATTCATTGGTATCCGGCTCCGGCACGCAAATACGGCACACGATGGGAAAGCACTGAATGTACTTGCGACGTTCCATGAGTTTTTCGAAGCCACGATGCAGATAGCCCACATGCGTTTTTGCTTCCACGATAACGTCGCCTTCCAATGTCAATTCCACGGACATATTGCCCGTAACGCCCGGATGCTGCGGCCCGTGCCAAATTTTAACGTACTTGCCTGAATTCAAATCGAATTCCTTTTGCTGAGCCCAAACCGGTTGCCACGGATCCAAATCCGTTTGAATGGCAGGCCAGCTTTCTTCGGATTTATTTTTTATCGCGATTGTCTCGGACAACTCTTTTGATTTCATATTTTACCTCAGCCTCTAACGGATAATTCTTCTTTTCCATTTGTTTGATGGGATCCAACGTAAAACGTCCTTCACGGGGGAAGTAGGTTTCTTCCGCATATTTTTTTGTGTCAAAATCTTTGCGCATGGGCGGAATGTTATCCCAGCCTTCCAAAATCATGGGCTCGTCCACGCGCGGGCTACCCGGAAAGTCGATGCCGAACATTTCTTTGATTTCCCGCTGATAGACCTGCGCCGCAGCCCACAAGTGATGGATGCTATCCATAACCGGGTGCTCACGATCGATAAAAACGCGCACACCGATGTCGCTGTGTAATTGGTAATTGTGCAACAAATAGGTGAGCTGAAACAGATTTTGCTCAATGTAATCAACGGCGGAAATCATGACCAAATGGCGGAACCCTTCGTAATCCCTTAAATAAGTTACCGCTTCCACCGCAACTTTTTTGTCCACCGTTACGAACAGCAAATTCGGCCTTTGCTGTTTTTTTTCACGCACGTAGAATCGTTCATCCAAACGTTTTAATATTTCTTCCATAATATCCTACCAATTGTATTCCGGTAAATCCCAGTCTTTGATTATCTTTTTCTGATTCGCCTTGTACCAATCAAAATTGTCGGCATATTTATTGGCGCCTTCGGCCTTGCCTTCTTTGATCAACCGTTTCAGTTCGTTAAATCCGGCAATCAGGGCTTCCGGCCTGGGCATGCAACCGGCAATGTAAACATCCACCGGCAGGTAATAGTCCAGACGGTTAATCGTATTGTAACTGTCGAAATACATGCCGCCGTTTACCGTGCAACTTCCCAGGCCCAGTACAAATTTAGGGTTCTGCATCTGCTCATAACTACGAATAACGCGTTTAAGTGTTTTTACCGAAAGGTAACCGCTGATAATAAACACACCGGCCTGACGCGGCGTGGGTCTCGGAAAAATGCCAAAGCGGGAAACATCGTAGCGCGCAGTGTACAAAGGCGGCAATTCAATGGAACCGCATCCGGTGCCAAAGGCCAAAATCCACAAAGAATTGGCTTGCGCCCAGTTGTAAAATTTGCGAACGATTTTATTGGCTACCGGGGTTACCGCTTTGGGACGTTCGCCGCAGAAATAATCTGCCGGATTAAAGCCAAGATTGTTTTCATCTTGTTTTAACGGGTCTATTTTGATTTCTTTATCGTCCATCGTGCTCTTCCTGTTAAAAGACTTCTATTGTTTTCAAACCATGTAAATAACCACAGCCAGTACACCGATCAGAGCAGGCACCTGCAATAACCAGCGCACGGATTGTTCAACTTTAAATCGTGGGAAAACCACGCCCACAAATACGCAGAATTCAAAAATCAAAAAGGTTTTTATGACCATTTCCCAAATGGATGTCGCTCCGCCAAAAAACAGATTCATGAACAAAACCAGCTTGGCCGCGGCAAAAACGGAACGATTGGATTGCAGCAAGACTAAAAAACTGCTGTTATATTCGGTCGGAGGCCCTACCGGGATTTCCTGCGGCGCCATGTGCACATCAAACGGCGAATGCATCATCATGCCCAAATAGGCCAACATGCCTGCAATGGTTGCAATGGGATTGGTCACCATGTTCCAGTGGGCAATGCCTCCCTGCTGCGCAGCTACAATTTGCGAGATGGAAAGGGTGTGATGCTGTGCGGCCAAAGCAATAACCGCCAGGGCAAACGGTACTTCCGAAGCGGTTGTTTGGGCCAGACCGCGCATAATACCCATGGCCGAGAAGGGATGACCGCTCTCACCGGCACCCAGAGCCATGCCCAACATGCCGAAGAAAATAAAGTAAATCACCAAAAGTAAGTCGCCGCTGAAACTGAAGTTTTGCAGCCAAACCGAACCGAAAACGGCGGGTATTAACAAATACAAGCCAACGCCACCCGTAAAACGGAACACAGGTCCTAAATAATACATGACGCCGTGTTGAATGGCCGTACGCATAGACAAACTTTTGGAGAGATCGATATACGGCTGCCAAATCGGCGGCCCGATACGCCCGTGGACACGGGCAATGATTTTCATGGTAAAACCGATGAGCAACAAACCGTAATTGAAAATCAAAAACAGCGATGCTAATGCGTATCCTATCTTAATGAGTACCGTTTCCATTAATGCACTCCCAAAATCATTATGTAATAAAGGACTAATCCAAAGAGTAAAATAAATAAGGCGTACGTCTGACCGTTACCGGTGTAAATCTGTCTTAAAGCCGAGGCCGAAGCGTGCGTCCATTCACTGACGGCATTCCAGAAACGCCTGACCAGCGGCTTCATGATCGGCCCCATTGCCCGTTCGTACGGAGTGAAAAATTTGTAAGCATAGTGGGTTGTTTCCGGGCGATCCGGACGTTCGGCTGCAAAAACGATATTGAACGGTTTAACCTTTTGCGCTTTGGGATTAATAAGAACCAGATAAATCCAAAGCAGCACAAAGATAACGCCCACAATAATAATGGTAATGGTTCCGTTCCAATAACCAAGGGAACTGAACACCGTGCTGTTTTGCCAGGTAAGCGTGGTGCTGAAAACCGGGTTAATGATGGTCGATAACGGTTTTAACAATAATTGGGGCTCTCCCGAAAAGACTAACAGCGCAATAATCAAAATATATTGAGGAATTAATAGCCAAATTGGTGCTTCCTTGATTTTCATTTGATTCGGTTTGGGCATGCTGAGAAAAATGGAATGAATCAGACGATAGCAATACAAGAAAGCAATGGTGCTGGCAAAGAAGGCAACACCCGTTTGCAAATACCAACCTTTTTCGATTAACGCTTCGTACAACAACCATTTACTACCAAAACCCATCAGCGGCGGTACGCCGGATAGGGCAATAATACCGATCAAAACCGATACGAAGGAAAATGGCATGCGTTTGATTAATCCGCCCATTTCGTACATGTTGCGCGTTCCGGTTCGATAAATCACACCGGCAACGGCCAAAAACAGCAAGCCTTTAAAAAGCAAGTGGTTCAGTGTGTGCCAAAAAGCGGCCGCCCAGCCCAAATGGGACATGACCGCCAGGCCCAACAAAATATAACCGACCTGTCCCACACTGGAGTAGGCCAATAGTTTTTTGGCATCTTCCTGAAAGACGGCAAACAGGGTGGCAAAAAAGGCCGTTAATACACCGATCCAGCCCAAAACCGAATTGAGTGAGATACTGCCAATGTACGGTGTGCCCATATTAATAAACAAAACGACAAACCCGAAAATACCGGCTTTTGAAAGAATTCCGGAAATCATCGGCGTGGCGTCGTCTTCGGATTCGGAATAAGCGCCGGGCGCCCAGATATGCAAACCGATGGCTGCAATCTTGACCATGAAACCAATGGCGATAAAACTATAAATCCAGGGAGCATACGCACTTGACGAAGCCAGCACTTTCAAATTCCAGATATCCGGCAAACCGGCGTGGGCAAATGCAAATCCCGCCAAAATAAAATAGGCGCCGCCCAGACTGAAGATCACATAGGACAAAGCCGGGCCTTCTGCTTTTTTACCGCGTAAAATCAATAAATAGGAAGCCACGGTCATCAATTCCCATGAAAAGAAAAATTGCAGCAGCGTGTGGGCTAAAACCAGGTTGGTCATGGCACCTAACATCAAAAGAACCAACGGATAGAATCCCACGGAACGCCGGGTGCGATACAACGAACCGATGAGCATCACGGCACCGCCTACCAAAAAGAGCAGTGCAAAATAGAAATTGATGCCGTGCAATGTGGGTAACAGATAGTAAGCGTAACCGGCCAGCAAAGCGATGCTAATGAGGCCTTTCAATTTAACCGGCAGCCAGTCGAGGACAAAAAGCAGTGCGGCACCGATCAAAGGCGCGTACAATAAACCGGCTTGCGGCATAACATGGGTGGAAAACAAATAGCCGAGGCCGATTAAAACCAGACCGAAGGTCCACAACGAAAGATGCTGTTCGCCTTCCACTTTCACAGGCTCGGCGGCTTCGGCGGCCAGAGTACGACGAATGGCATAGCCGAACCAACGCAAGAGGTAAACGGCTTCGAGCAAAGAACCCAAGAGCAGGAAACCGATCCACCAGAAATGATGATGTTCCGCCAAAATCATGACCAAAGACCACTTGCCCCAAAATCCGGCAAACGGCGGAAATCCCAACAATGCCAATAAAAACAAACCGAGCAAGAATTGAAGCAGCGGTCGTCCCTGCAAAACGCCCCAATCTTTAATCGAATCCTTTTTAACCACACCGGCCAACCAGTACAATCCCGCTTTGGCAAAAAAGTGATTAAAGAACAAGGCCAAAATGATGTATTTGAAAGTCTTGAATGTAGGATCCAAAGCGTAGCCTAATGCCAGCACCATGAGCAACAAGCCCATTTGCCCGACTGAGGAATAGCCCAACATGCGGGTGGTGTGGGTTTGTTTGATACCCATCCAGTTGGAAGCCAAAAAGGTCAGCAGCCCCATCCCGGCAATAATCATGAACCAATTCTGCGGCGCCAGCGGCATAATTTTGTACAAGGCAAAAAACATGGCGCCGGAAGTTCCTGCGGAAATCATGGCCGCAATACCCGGATTTGCACCCTGGTACACATCCAAAGCCCAGCCGTTGGCAGGGAATTGTTTCATTTCAATAAAAAACGAAAGCAATACCATGAAAATGGCCATGACCACCACGCTCATGCCGGAATGCAAAATGTTGCTGTGAATCATGCCGTCGATATTCAACGTGCCGCTGTAACTGTAAAGAAAGATGACACCCATCAGCAAGAACATGGAGGCGATGCTGCCGGCCACCATATATTTAAAGCCTCCGGTCAGCGCGTTTAGTCGCAAATCCATGCCGATTAAAGCATAAGTGGCAATGGATGTGATTTCGATAAAGACAAACAGGTTAAAAATATCGCGCGTCATTACCAAACCGTTCATGCCCAGCGTTACCAGCAAGAACAAAACTTTGCCGCGGATGCCGATTTCATTCAAATAGCGCATCAGGTAAATGCCGCCCATTAAAGAAAGGGTATTAATACCGGTCAGAAAAACGGCTTCCTGCAGGCTCATTTGCATGTTAATGGACAGCGGCGGTTTTAAACCGGCCGTGTAAATTTGCACCGGTTGCACGTGGTAAAATAAGAAACCGATTAACCATTGCGCCGAAATAAATACAAAGGTTCCAATCGTCAGCAAGAAAAGTGTATTGACAATCGTTTTTCCGAGTTTTTCAAAGAGCGGTAGAAGAAAAGCGCCGCCCAACGCAATCGCGATAATGTAAATTGGTGCTACCATTTCATATCCCTGTAATCACTAATGTC
>JALWEA010000292.1:0-3291 GCA_027039465.1 Calditrichia bacterium
AAATAAAAAAGTTAAGAATTAGATTTTTCTAACCTAATCCCGAAAGAAACATTGCCCTAAGAGATGTATTTGCTTAGATTGGCTTGAAATAAGTTTTGAAAAATTGTCGTTATCAGCAATATGTGAACGATAATATTCCTGTTTTTATTCAAGAGACAATATTTAAATTTTAAAGAAAATAAAAATGGAAACAAATAATACCAAACGCCCGATTACGGATTGGCTGCCTACGACTTTAAAAGAAGTTCGATTGCGAGGCTGGGATGAGCTGGATATTATCATCTTCTCCGGCGACGCTTATGTGGATCATCCGGCCTTTGGCCCTGCCGTTATCGGACGTATTATCGAAGCGGAAGGATTACGCGTAGCCATTGTTCCTCAGCCCAATTGGCGTGATGATTTGCGTGATTTTAAGAAACTTGGCCGCCCCCGTTTGTTTTTTGCCGTGACCGCGGGCGTAATGGATTCCATGGTTAATCATTACACGGCACGCAAACGGTTACGCTCCAACGACGCTTATACACCGGGAGGAGCCAAAGGCTTTCGACCCGATTATGCTACGGTCGTGTACACTAAAATTTTAAAAGAATTATTTCCGGATGTGCCTGTTCTTTTAGGCGGTGTGGAAGCATCCTTACGACGATTAACCCACTACGATTATTGGTCCGATCAATTATTGCCTTCCATTTTGGTACAAACGGGAGCCGATTTACTAGTGTACGGACTTGGCGAACTGCCGCTGCGAGAAATTTTAAAACTGATGCAAAAGGGCGTTCCGTTTTCATCTTTGAAGACCATTCCCCAAACCGCTTTTCTTTTGAACAAAGAAGCTCCATTGCCAAAAAACAAAAATTGGCAAACACTTGAATTGGCATCGCATGAAATCTGCCTTGAAAATAAAAAAGCTTTTGCCGAAAACTTTAAATACATCGAAAAGGAATCGAACAAACTAAAACCCGATACGGTTTTGGTTCAGGAGGTTGCGGGCAAAAAGGTTGTAGTTAATCCGCCTTTTCCAACGATGAGCGAACGGGAAATCGATTATTCCTTTGATTTACCCTACACGCGCCTGCCCCACCCTAAATACGCAAAGCGCGGCCCAATTCCGGCTTATGAGATGATTCGCCATTCCATCACCATGCACCGCGGTTGTTTTGGCGGATGCAGCTTTTGCACCATTTCGGCACATCAGGGCAAATTTGTTTCCAGCCGCTCCAAGGAATCCATTTTAAAAGAAGCAAAAGCCATTACGGAAATGCCTGATTTTAAAGGCTACATCAGTGATTTGGGCGGGCCGTCGGCCAACATGTACAAAATGCAGGGTAAAGATCTGAACATTTGTGCCCAATGCAAACGCGCTTCTTGTATTTATCCTTCCGTTTGCTTTAACCTTAAAATCGATCATCAGCCCATGCTCAATATTTTTCGGAAAGTCAGTCACCTGCCAAAAATAAAAAAAGCCTTTGTCAGCAGTGGCATTCGTTATGATCTATTACTTACCGATCAAAAAGAACAAGACGAAGAATACGGATTAAGCGCGTATTTGGAAGAGGTGATTCGGCATCATGTTTCCGGTCGGTTAAAGGTGGCCCCGGAACATACTTCGGAACGGGTTTTACGCATCATGCGCAAGCCGTCATTTAAATATTTTTTTCAACTTAAAAAGAGATTTGAAGCGATCAATCGGAAATTCGGGTTAAAACAGCAACTGATTCCCTATTTCATTTCCAGTCATCCTGGCAGCACTTTGGAAGACATGGCCGAATTGGCTGCGATTACCAAGGAGTTGGGTTTTCACCTGGAACAGGTGCAAGATTTCACGCCGACACCCATGACAGTGGCCACCGTAATTTACTACTCCGGATACCATCCTTACACATTGCAGCCTGTTTACACGGCAAGAACAGTGCGGGAAAAGACCGAACAAAATCGCTTCTTCTTTTGGTATAAGAAGGAAAATCGTTCGTGGATTTTACAAAAATTAAAAGAATTACACCGGCCGGATTTAATAAAAAAGCTTTTGGGTGGACAAAGCGGTTATTCAAAAGAGAAGAGAAATAAGGCTGGAAGAAAGTCTTTGAAAAAAGGCAGGAAGAAATAGATTAAAGAAGCAATGAAATTAATAAGGAACTTTCATTTCAAATCTTTGCGAAACCCATCCCCTGCTATCCCCGCCCTAATTCTATTGAATTGAGGCCATTGTTTGTAGAGTTATTAAAAATGGTCTGCCATTCCGAGGTCAGGAAGCATGGCTGGCGCCATGGATTATTAAGATAGTGACATGTCTTAATTGGGAATTAGGAACCGGAAACTAGTGCGGCAACCGTGTCTCGATACGATCCCGCTGGCGCGGTCTCTACTCGACAACCGGTTGTCTTTGACCGCGTCCGGTTCCCGAGTGATTCTGCCGACACTAGTAGGGGCGAAGCATTTCTCTAACAAATAAAGAAACAATCGGTGTTTTTGGTTGCACAACGTTAAATTTTTTAAGTTTGCAGCGTCTTGGCGGAAATGCTTCGCCCTTACTACGAACATCGCAAGATGAAAGGCAGAATCGTATCGAGGGACGGACGCGCCACAATATTTCAATGGTAGAGGAACGATGAGTATCCCCTTGTTCGGTAGATTGTAAATGCTTGCAAATCTATTTTTGCGATCTATTCACGTTCCTGATTGGCATGATTCCCCATTGCGAGTGGGGATTTGGTGAATTTTGAATTGAAATGATTGCGTGCCCATTGATATGCAAAATTGTGGCCGATTACCGAGAAATTGCCGGAACTTATAATGGCAAAACAACAGGATATCGGAAAATATCAGCATAAATGGTCTAATAAGGGATTTTTCAGCATTCTTAAATCATTCGTTGAAGAGTCACTTTCAAAAAAACCTAATCCCGAATAAAAAACGCGTAAAGTAATTAAGCTGTTAGCCCCAGCGTTTACGCTGGGGACAAAATGTAGAGCAAAATTTTTACTACCCTTTAGGGTGCTTTTTAAGATTACAATTTACTTTAAAGGACGTAAATGTCCTAATACCTTGATATTTTTTTCTTTAATGATTCTCGCCTAAGGATAGAACCCATTCCCGCCATAATTCTCGGGACGCCCAATTAGCTGTGGGCATTTTGTGAATTGGCGAATTGAAGTGATTGCGTGTCCGATGATGCGCAAGATCGTGGCAGAATGCAAGTGGCTGAGACGCGACAAAAACTTTCTTACATCCGTTGCTGCTTTGAAGTGGATTGCTTCACTCTCCCGCTCGCGGGCTCGCGGGATCGTTCGCAATGAC
>JALWEA010000292.1:3301-3616 GCA_027039465.1 Calditrichia bacterium
CTTAACCCTTTCCCCCTTAACCATTCATCCATTCAACCGTTATGTTAAAAGTCAAGTAAAATTTCAATTTTTTTTAATTTTGGACAGAGGCATCCCTTCATTTTTCTTTGCCAAAAATCAAATCATTCCAAATTAACTGTTTTTATTAAATATCCGATCAAACTGTCATTAGTGATCTTTACGATTAAAGTAAAGCCACAAGGTGTCTGTTATAGGTAATAAATGCGCAGCCGCAATCTATTCAATGCAATTTACAATTTGCTTGCAACTGCAGGTTGAATAAGCGGTCTGCGCGAAACGAGATCGGATTTTTTT
>JALWEA010000293.1 GCA_027039465.1 Calditrichia bacterium
TCGACCAAAATCGCGTGGCTACGATTAGCGCACCGGACAGTAACTGGAACGGCAGTGAGACGATTATCTTTACGGCCACCGATCCGGGCGGATTGTCCGATTCCGATTCGGCGCGTTTTACCGTAAGACCGGTGGAAGATGCGCCGCAAATTTCGCAACCGTTACCGTTGTTGAGTTTTAACGAAGATGACTCGTTGTTTGTATCACTGACTTTTTGGTATCCTTATGTTTCCGATGCCGATACGCCGGACAGTTTGTTGCAGTATGTTGTTAAAAGCGGAAAAAACGTGCGTGCGAAATCGACAGGCAAGGGGCATTGGTTAAAGGCTCCGCCGGATTGGTTCGGAAGCGATACATTGCAATTGCAGGTAAGCGACGGTGTTTTGACCGATAGCGCTTCATTTGTAGTGCGGGTTGACGCTGTAAACGATCCGCCGCAAATTGTGGGCTTTCCCGATAGTCTGGTCTTCAAAAAAACCGATACGTTGCAAATCAATTTAAATTCCGTGGTGCAAGATGTGGATTCTCCTGTGGATTCGCTTTATTGGGAATTCACCGCCGCCGATACCGGACTGAAAGCGCTGTATGATCATGAGCGCCAAATGCTTTATTTGTTTTCGCACGGCTGGTTCGGATTTACGTCATTGTATTGTAGTGTGCGTGATCCGCAAGGTGCATCTGATGCGGATACGATTGCGGTGCATGTGAAGGATGTGGGCACGGGCATTGACCCGTGGCTCAGCGGAGTGGTTAAAGAATATCGTTTAAGACAAAATTTCCCCAATCCGTTTAATCCGACCACTACGGTGCAATTTGCCTTAAAAGAAAGCGGACGGGTTGTTTTGCAAATTTATTCGATTGACGGTCGCAAAGTGACGACCCTGTTGGACAAACCGCTGCAGGCGGGTTTACATCGCATATCGATTGACGCCGCCGGATTTGCCTCGGGAATTTATTTCTATCGTTTGCTGGTTATTAAGCGGGGCAGAATTGTTTTTAATAAAGTTCGCAAAATGATTTTGCTTAAATAGCGTTGGCTAAAGGCGGAAAATGAATTCGGGAGAAAGCAAATGACACAAAAAACGGTTTTAATCACCGGTTGCTCGTCGGGCATCGGTTTGGCTTTGGCTTTGGAATTCAAACGGCGCGGTTGGCAGGTGATTGCCACAGCCCGCAGACCCGAAGCATTGCAAGCGCTCATTTCCCACGAATTAATCACGGAAAAGTTAGACGTAACATCGCAGGAAGAGATCGAGCGTCTTTCCGCAACCATTTTAAATCGTCACGGTGCATTGGATATGATTATCAATAATGCCGGTTACGGATTGATTGCACCGATAATCGAAGTAACACCGCAGGAATTGTTAACCCAGTTTAAAACGAACACGTTTGCGCCTTTGGAGATCGTCCGGCAATTTGCCGAGTCAATGAAAGAGCGGGGAAGCGGAATGATCGTTAATATCGGCAGTGTTTCCGGCATTTTAACGACTCCGTTTTCCGGAGCTTACTGTGCTTCCAAGGCGGCTCTGCACGCCATTTCGGATGCTTTGCGCATGGAACTGGCTCCGTTTGGGATTCGGGTTATCACCGTTCAGCCTGGCGGCATTCAATCCAGGTTCGGTCAACATGCCGCGCAGAAGTTAGAACAACTGTTTAGCGAAAGATCCTGGTATGCACCCGTTCGGGATTTTATTATGGAAAGAGCGAATGCTTCGCAGGAAAAAGCCATGCCGGCCGAGGCATTTGCCCGCAAGGTCGCGGATGAACTTTTGAAACCGAATCCGAAGCCCGTTATTCGTTTGGGTGAGAAAAGTAAACTTTTGCCTTTTTTAAAACAAGCCTTTCCGGTGCGCAAACTCGATAAGATTTTAATGAAGAAATTCGGATTGCTCGAACTGGCAAAGCGAAACGAACACCGTTAAGCGGATTTGCAACGTGCGCCACAGAATAATAATAGCGCGTTTACCGAACCTAAAGACGGCTTTCGCGTTCAAGCAGGAAAAAAGGAGTGTTATGGACGATTTAAAATTTATTAAGAACTTCCCCAACCGGGGTTTTGCCGAACAGGCTAAAGATATTTTGGAAAAACAAAATATCGGATGTGTTTTGAAATCGCCGGATATCGGCATTTTGGGCGTTAGCTCCACGGCAACCCTTAACGGTTGGGATTTGTACGTGGAAGAAAAAGATTTTGAAAAAGCCGTGCACGTTTTAAATGCTTTGTTTAACGGCATTTAATCCGGCACGGCAAAGCTGTTAAACCGGCTTTGTCTGTTTTTTTGGGAAAACAATTTCCGGATGAATATCTTGGAAACTTCAGAATAGAGCGTTTATTTTTTAGCCTCGTCTTTAGCTTTGTTCTTTTCCAACCATTTCTCGTAAAGTTCTTTTTCTTTCTGCTTACGATAAGCAACCGCCTGCTCGAAGGCTTCGTCTCGGGTACGTTTTTTATTAACGTAAAATTTTTTGGAATGCAGTTTGCCTTTCTCGCTCCAGGTTGCCTGAAAATAATGCACCAGGCGCCCGTTGGTCATGCTTTTGACTTCATTCACGCCGGTGATGCCCGATGTGCTGTTTTTAACTTTACGATTATAAAACGGTTTGCGTTTAACGCTTTCGTATTTGGCACGTTCTAATTCGGCGACCATTTCATTATGGTCACGGAATTTGATCGCATTTTGCAAAGCTTTTTGCTTGCCGCCGTACAAACGATCACTGAACAATTTGGAAACAAAAACACCGCCATTGGCATAAACGCGGACATACCATCCATGGGTATGTTTAGAATCAATGCGACTGATTCCATGGTATTTTGACTTCATGATCCCCCGCAATCTTGATTAAACAATTACGATTAAATTTGATTTCAATTGACGTAAATCAGAATATAAAAAAAACTCCGTAAATTCGCTAATTTTTCCATGTTCCTTACTTTTAAACAATGCTTACCTTCCCGTAAAAGGTTTCGTTCAACTCCCGATAATTTTGTCGGTAAGTACGAATGGCTTTGGGTAAGTGCTGCAGAATGTCGCCCGCTACCAATCCGTCCTGACCTATTTCCCCTGCGGCCAAATCCCCGGCCAATCCGTGCAGAAAAACTCCCATACGTGTTGCCAGGGCCGCATCCTTAAACAGGGCGAACATAGCGGCAATGGTTCCGGTCAGAACATCACCGCTGCCGGCCGTGGCCATGCCTGCATTCCCGCTTAAATTAATAAAAACATGTCCGTCCGGCAATCCGATTAGAGAGTGCGCGCCTTTCAATACGATGATGGCATTTAATTTTTTACAGGTTTCCTGTAAAATCGGCACCCGATTGCTTTCGATCTCACGAATACTTTTACCCGTAAGCCTAGCCATTTCACCGGGATGTGGCGTTAAGATGGTCGGTTGATTTCGGAACTGAATCACGGTTAAATCTTCCGAAACAGCCGTCAAACCGTCGCCGTCGATGAGGATTGGTTTTTCCAGTTCTTTGGCAAGTCTTCGGATGAGTTCCTGTGATTCTTCCTGCAAAGACACCCCCGGGCCGAGAACCACCAAGCGCATTTCTTCGGCCAACTCTAAAATTCTATCCGAATTTTCAAGAGAAAGCGTGCCTGCCTCCGTTGCCTGCATGGGCTGTAAGACGATCTCCGAGCCTTTATTGGCAATAAAAGGGGCAACGGACTGTGGCGTGGCCAAATAGGAAAGACCTCCGCCCGCTTTTAGAAATGCCTCGGCCGAAAAATAAGGAGCGCCCAAATAGTTGGCAGCACCGGCCACAAACAATACTTTACCTGCACTGCCTTTGTGCGTGTCTCCCGGGCGTTCGGGTAACGGTGGCAGAGTGTTTATGGCAACCTTTACTTGGTCATTTTCATAAATGGCCGGCGGAAATGAAATATGGGTTACGTGAAGGTGGCCGTTGTATTCAAATCCGGGGTAGAGCAGGTTGCCAAGTTTAGGCAACCCGAAAGTAATGGTGTGCCCGGAACGGACGGCAATGCCCATCACCTGACCGGTGTTGCCGTTTATCCCGGACGGAATATCAATGCTGATAACTTTTTTGCCGCTTTGATTGATTAACTCGATGATGCCGCGATATTTGCCGCCCACCTCGCGATCCAAACCGGTGCCGAAAATAGCGTCAATGATGACATCACTTTGTTCGATGAAAGGAGCGGCTTGTTCCGCTGAAGTGACGGTTTCCATGGGAATATCGATTTTTTTGGCAATCTCATAATTCATCAAAGCAGAGCCTTTGAATTTTTCCGGATTGCCGGCTAACAAGATTTGAACAGATGCACCATTGGAGTATAATTTGCGGGCCACGACCAACCCGTCTCCGCCGTTATTTCCGCTGCCTGAGATAATTAGGAATTTATGGGGGTGCAAACCGATTTTACGGCGAATGACTTCGTAAGAGGCATGACCTGCATTTTCCATCAGTAGTTGGTCTAAAATTCCGTACCGTTCAATGGCCGTTGCATCCATTGCACGCATTTCTTCAACCCGACTCACACGCATGACGCACCCTCCTTAATTTTTAAGATATGCGGTTATTGACTTTCACGAGTCAAGACCGAACAAGTTCCTTTAAGTTTTCGATAAGAGTTTATTAAATTAATGCGTGTGTTTCAATACCATTCCATTGTTTTAAACAAACCTGCGAAACAAACAAAACCGATAATGCGTATATTTTTCTGTATTTTAAAGCAGCGAATTGTCAGATAAAGATAAAGCACATTGGGAGGAAAGAACAATGAAACGTTTGTCGATTTTATTGCTTGTTGCAGGTTTGCTGGTCAGCGTTATACCCGCTACGGCAGCTACCCGTTCGAATGACGTTAAAAAGATCGTGGTCATCAATGAAAAGGAAGACGGCTATCGGTTCGGCATTGTCGTTAAAAATGCGGATGAAGCCGTTTTGAAAAAGCTTAAACTGAATGGCGGTGTGCAAGTGGTTGCCGTTACCGAAGGGAGCGCCGCGGAAGAAGCAGGTTTAAAGCCCCATGATATTATCGTTAAATTCGACGGGCAAACCGTTGACGATCCGGAAGATTTGGCTGACATCATTGATGGTATTGACGAACAGAAAAAGGTGGATGTGGTGGTTTATCGGGACGGCAAGGAACTGATTCTGACGGCAAACATCAGACCGGAAGATAGGGATCGGGAAAATGAGAGCTACGAATTCCATTGGCCCGGAAAAGCTTTTGGCATGATGTTAGATAGTTTGCCGAATTTTAATATGCAGGTTTGGCCGTTTTTGCAATCACTCAATGAAAAGGGCGGATATTTGGGCGTGATTGCGGATAATCTTACCGATCAGCTTTTGCAATATTTTAAGGCCGATTACGGTGTGCTGATTAAAAAAGTGTTGAAGAATTCTCCGGCCGAAAAAGCCGGTTTAAAAGCCGGTGATGTGATTTACAAAATCAATGATAAGAAAATCGAAGATGTTGCCGATTTGGTGCGAACGGTTCAATATTATGATCCTGGTGATAAAATAACCGTTTACTTCATTCGCAACGGGAAGAAAAATTCCGTCAAGGTTACCTTAGGGAAAAAAGAAGGTCAGGAAGGGTGGCATTCCGTTTTTCCGGGTTTTTGGTTCAATCCCGAACGTTGGCCGATGAAGCATCTTAAACGATCGTTTACACCACCGCAAATGCCGCGATTTTACCGCACCCCTCAGGAGCGTCGGCGGGGAATTTACAAGTTTTAATGGAGTTAAGCGTTAAGCGTGTATTCGTTATTCGTGGAAGGATTGAATGGTTGATTAGTTAAATGGTTAAATAGGGAATGGTTAAGGGTTAAGAGTTCAAGGGTTAAGGGGAAAATCGTTATTCGTGTATCCGTTATTCGTATATTCGTTAATCGTAAAGGCCTGTCTTTGCAAGGCCGGGAACCATGGCCGGCGCCACGGATTATTAAGATAGTGACATGAATTGATTGGGAATTAGGAACTGGGAACTTGGAACTGGTACAGCGTCCGGTTCCCGAGTGATTCTGCCGACACTTGTAGGGGCGAAGCATTTCCCTAACAAATAAAAGAATAATCGATACTTTTAGTTGCACAACGTTAAATTTTTTGAGTTTGCAGCGTCTTGGCGGAAATGCTTCGCCCTTACTTCGGACATCGCAAGATGAAAGACAGAATCGTATCGAGGGACGGACGCGCCATAATATGTCAATAGCAACGATCCCGCGAGCTCGCGAGCGGGAGAGTTGAAGCAATCCTTACTAAAGTAGCAACGGACGTAAGGAATTCTTCATTACGCCGCAGTTATTCGGCAACCGGATGTGATCTTGCGAAATATCGGGCACAATATTATTTCAATTCAAACAATTTCCCAAATGCACGCGGCTAATTGGGCACCCTTCCATACGGTAGTAGGGAAGGGGTGGGGATGGGTTTAAATACTGCAATTGCGAGCCGAATATGTCAATAGTAGCGAAGCGACGAAGCAATCGCCTCCATAGCAGCACCGGCTGAAAATGGTGGAAGGGATTGCCACGTCCCTGTGTGTCGATCCGTGATGCACCCCGTCCCGTCCCATTCGGGACGGGATATCGGATGTGATTGTGCATTCGTTCCCACAAATGAATTTGTAGGCTATTAGCGTGTCGTCCCTACCGGGACGAAATCAAATACCGGTTGTTTAAAAAATCAGCGATGAAACGCCCATAGCACATATTTTCAAATCATTTCAATGATAAGAATCAGCTTATTTTCAATTAATAAGGAATGTTACTATTGAAATAAGAACAGTCTGCCATCCTGCCACTGCTTTGAATCCGGAAATTCGAATTGCCTACACCTTCTTTTTCCTTTTTCCTTTGTCTTTTGTCTTTTTCTTCTTTCGTCTTTAACAAAGTTGCATGGAATGTTGTTGCTTCATACCTTTATTAATTGATTCACAATGGAATTTTAGGAGAAGGCGATGGAAAGAAATCTGTATTTTTATCGTGCCGTGGTTACAAAGGTTTACGATGGTGATACATGCACGGTTGATATCGATTTGGGACTGAATATCTGGCAGCGCAACGAACGCATCCGCTTGGCGCGTATTAATGCTCCGGAAGTTCGCGGAGACGATCGCGACGAAGGCATTCGTTCGCGCGATTTTTTACGCGCCCTAATCGATGGCAAGGAAATCGTTTTGCAGACCATTAAGGATCGTAAAGGGAAGTACGGACGTTACCTCGGAGAAATTTGGCTGGTTTCCGATGATGACCGTAAATGGTTAAATGTTAATGATGTGTTGGTGGAAAAAGGTTTCGCGGAATATGTTGAATACTAAAAATGGAACGGCTGCAATTGTATTTCAATCGTAATCCTTTTGGCATCCTAAAAAAAATTCCGCACAAAATGGCTTTTGTGTGGCTGCTTATCTTCGCGCTCCCTTTTATTTCCATGGCGCAACCGTGCCCAAAAGTGGGGCTGGCTCTCAGTGGAGGCGGAGCAAAGGGATTAGCCCATATCGGCGTTTTGAAGGTGCTGGAAGAAGCCGGAGTTAAAGTCGATTACATTTCCGGGAACAGTATGGGCGGCATTGTCGGGGGACTGTATGCCGTTGGCTACGATGCCGCTTTTTTGGAGGATCTGGCGCGGAAAACCAATTGGCCGGATTTGCTAAGCGATCACATTTCACGTCGGGGATTTTCGCTGGAAGAAAAGGACGAACAGGAAAAATACGCGGCCGTTTTTCCCATTATTAACGGGCACTTAAAAATACCAGGCGGTTTGCTTTCCGGACAAAATCTTTCCCTGCTCTTATGTCGTTTAACCTGGCCCGCACACATTGTTAATGATTTTTCAAAAATGCCGACGCCGTTTGTTTGCGTTGCCACGGATTTGAGCAACGGGCAGGTGGTGGATCTAAAACACGGTTTTTTACCGGATGCCCTGCGTGCCAGCATGGCCATTCCTACCATATTTACTCCGGTTAAGCTAAACGGCAAATTATTGGTCGACGGTTTATTATCGCGCAATTTTCCTGTGCAGGAAGTTAAAGACCTTGGCGCCAATTACATTATCGGGGTGGATGTGGGCGCTCCGCTGTACAAAACCAAAGATTTGAACAATATGTTCAATATCGTGGATCAAACCTTCAGCTTTCGCAACGCACAGGATGTAAAACAACAAAGTAAATTGTGCAATATTCTCATTAAACCCGATCTGCGAAATTATGCGCCGTTTGATTTCGGTAATGTCGATTCGCTGATAGCCATTGGCGAGCAGGCCGCACGTAAGCATTGGGACGAATTGGTAAAGTTGGCCCGATGGCAAAAGCGTTGCAGGAAACCGGAACCGCGCTTTATTCCGCTTTTAAATATCGATTCGATTTACATTGAAAAAATCAAAATTAAAGGTTTGAAAAACACAACCCGCAAATTGGTCCTGTCGCGTTTGGGCATGGATGTCCCGGCCTGGGTCACTCCCAAGGAAGTTGAGCAGGCCATTAATCGCGTTTACGGTTCGAAGTTTTATGAGCGTGTTACCTATCGCTTGCAATCGGATCCCACCGGTACCACGCTGATTGTCCGCGTTTTGGAACGAAGTAAAAATTATTTTAAGCTGGGATTTCATTACACCACCAACGATCATTCCGCGCTGTTATTAAACCTTACCTTGCGAAATCTTGTATTTGAAGGCTCCCGTTGGAATTTAATGGCCAAATTGAGCGAGTTTCCCAAATTCGGATTCTCTCATTTTTTTCATCTCAACCGAAAACCCGCATTGGGAAGCGGCTTTTCCGCATTCATCGAAAGATTTCGTTTTACGCGTTTCACTTCCAATAAAATTAAAGAAGAATATGACTATCGACGCATTCCGATAACGCTCCGATTGGCTACACTTTTTTCCAATGATTATGCTTTCGGATTAGCCCTGAGGCGCCAATATTCCTATATTACATCGTTGATATACGATCCCGATCTGCAAGATTACAAAGATTCGTTTTTAGCCGATCGGGCAACCTTTTTTATTCGCGCCGACACTTACGATCGTTTGTATTTTACGCATTCAGGAATTCAATTTTTTGCTTGCGCCGGCCATATTTTTCATATCCAACGCATTCACAGTCGCCAACCTTACGGAAAGTTTCAACGCTATTCCGTTTCGTTGCGCCAATACTTACCCTTACCGAAGATGGAACATTTGACCTTTATCCGTGGTTTTTTTGTAGGTTCGATTCAGGGTAAAAGACCCATTTTGCCGGATTATTTGTTCTTTTTGAGCAATACCGATAATCCGAGAGAAAATGTCGTCGGTTTTCCCGGATATCACTTTTTGGAGCGGCAGGCCCTGCAACTGATTACGGCTGAGATCGGATTTCAATACGAACCCTGGACGGAGCGCTTTGCCATTCTTAAATTCCATGCCGCTCGCGTTCGTGAATACTGGGATAAAAGTTTGTGGACAAGGCCGTTCATTTACGGATTTGAATTCACGATGGGCGCCAGAATGCCGGTCGGGCCGTTATATTTGACACTAAGTTACAATTCCGACAAAAAACAACTTTTGGGCTATTTTAATTTCGGATACAACTTTTAAAATTGTTAAGGGTTAAGAGTTTAAGGGTTAAGGGGAACCGTTATTCGTGTATTCGTATATTCGTTAATCGGGAATCATTGTTTGTGCAGCAGATAGTGAAACCGGTTGTCGAGTAGCCCGCCTGAGGCGGGCGTATCGAGACACGGTTGACGTATCAGTTCACGGTAAATCAATTTACGGAGGAACAGTTACCATGAAACGATTGATTTTGATTGCAGGGATGGTTGGTTTAATGTTGCTCGTTTCTTGTCAAAAAAAGCCGGCGGATTTGGTTTTGTACAACGGCAAAGTGGTTACTTTGGATAGCAGCAATACGGTGGCACAGGCCATTGCCGTGCAGGGAGATCGTATTTTGGCGGTGGGGAAGAACGAACCGATCAAAAAGTTGGCCAATGCCAGGGCCAAAGTGATCGATGTGCATGGCGCTTTGGTAATTCCAGGGCTCATCGAAGGGCACGCTCATTTTCTGAGTTTGGGGCGGGCTTTGCTCAATTTGGATTTAACTAGGGCCCGTACATGGCAGGATATTGTGGATAGTGTGGCGCATCGTGCGGCCAAAGCTCAACCCGGTGAATGGATCATCGGTCGGGGCTGGCATCAGGAAAAATGGGATAAGTTGCCAAAGCCATTGGTGGAAGGCTATCCGGTGCATACTAAATTAAGTGCGGTTTCGCCAAATAATCCCGTTATTTTAACCCATGCCAGCGGACATGCCGTGTTTGTCAATCAAAAAGCCATGGAATTGGCGGGCATTACCGCCAAAACACCGAATCCGAAAGGCGGACGAATTGTCCGGGATAAACACGGGAATCCGACCGGTGTGTTGTTGGAAAACGCCGAAGATTTGGTCTGGAATGTTTACAATAAGTCGCACAAAAACACCGACGCCATGCGTTGGAAGGCGGCGCAAAAGGCCATGGCCGAATGTTTGCGTAATGGCATTACCTCGTTTCATGACGCCGGTTCTTCGTTTGGGGATGTGGATTTCTTCAAGAAATTGGCCGATCAGGGGAAGTTAAAAGTGCGGTTGTATGTCATGCTTCTGGAACCCAACGGACACCTGAAGGAAAAGATGGATCGGTACAAAATGATCGGTTACGGCAATAACTTTTTAACCGTACGGGCCGTCAAGCGCTACATGGACGGGGCTTTGGGTTCGCGCGGCGCCTGGATGTTGGAGCCGTATTCGGATATGCCCAACTCCGTTGGCATGAATGTTACGCCGCTTGATTCGCTTTTACAAACGGCGGAGCTGGCAATTGATCACGGGTTTCAATTGTGTACCCACGCCATTGGCGATCGTGCCAACAGGGAAGTTCTGAATATTTACGAGACGGTGTTCAAGGAACATCCGGACAAAAAGGATTTGCGTTGGCGCATTGAACACGCGCAGTTGATTCATCCTGCGGATTTGCATCGTTTTGCGCAATTGGGGGTCATTGCTTCCATGCAGGGCATTCATTGTACTTCGGACGGGCCCTGGGTACCGGCGCGCATCGGCAACAAACGCGCCAAAGAAGAAGGCTATTTGTGGCAGGCGTTGTGGCAGAGCGGAGCAGTGGTTACCATGGGCACCGATGCTCCGGTTGAAGCGGTTGATCCGATGGCCAATTTTTACGCGCTCATTACCCGCCGTATGAAAAACGGTCAATATTTTTATCCCGAACAATGTTTAACGCCGGATCAGGCTTTGCAGGCTTACACCAAAAACAATGCCTACGCCGCTTTTGAAGAAAAAATCAAGGGAACGTTGGAGCCCGGCAAATTAGCGGACATTACGGTGCTGGATCATGATATTCTGACGGCCATTCCGGATGATATTTTGAAAACCAAAGTG
>JALWEA010000294.1 GCA_027039465.1 Calditrichia bacterium
TGCTTCGCCCCTACAAGTCCGGCAGAATCACTCGGGAACCGGACGCGGTCAAAGGCAACCGGTTGTCGAGTAGAGACCGCGCCAGCGGGATCGTATCGATACACGGTTGCAGTACCGGTTCCAAGTTCCCAGTTCCTAATTTCCAATTAATGGCTCCAGCCAGGGCTCCTGACCTTGTCCCCATCTTTTCATTTTCCGTCTTCAAACAATTGCCGTATTCCGTTTTGTAAATAGGCCTTACTGCGCCAATATTTGTAAGATCTGCTCTTTTGCAAAAGGCGTTTTTGTTCTTCGGAATTTAACAATCGGCTGCGTGGTAGAATAGGCGCTGAAGGCAGGGTAATGACATTGGCTGCAGAATCATCGGCGCTTTGGCGAATGCCAAGGCCAGCCACTTTAGGATTCAAATGGCAGCTTTCACAACTGCGGCCCTTGGCGCCAATGGTGTGCGGCACGTACGCATCCCAGTTCCAGCCCAGGGTACCGTCTTTGCGAACCGGTTTTTCACTGTCAATCCAAACCCGATCGAGTGAGTCAACGTAGGTAATAAAATATTGAAAAAACGGTCGGATAATACCGATTTTACCCTGAGTGTCCCAACCTAAAACCGGATTTTCCCAACGCCGGAAGGTTAATCCTTTGTACCAAATGCCTGGCATTTTTTGTCCGGACAATTTATTTGTTGAATAAGCCGAAACCCGTTGATTCTCCGGCAAAGCCAATTGTTGCTGCAGCAGAGCCGTAACTTCGCCGTCTCCCTGCCAAAGGTAGTCTTCCCACATTTCGTAATGCCTGCTTTGATCCAGAAATAAATGCAAACCGTAATCCTGGTACGACCATTGGGCATGGCAGGATGAACAACGCACTTTGGAATGGAAATTTTGGTGAGCAATGATTTTTGAAGAAAATAATTTAATGCGGTCAAAGGCCCTCGTGGGTTTTTCGCCAAAGCCTCCATGGCAATCGCTACAGCGCACATCCGGATATTGGCCTTCGAAACGGGCGGCGGTTTGGTGTGACCCATGCTCGGTGTGGCAATCCGTGCAGTGCATGCCTGCCCGCCGATGCACATCGGTTTGTAAACGATGCTGAAAGGCGGCGAATTCAGGCTTGCTGCCGTAGGGCGTTTGGTATTGATTATGGTAATCGTGTTCAAAATATCCGTAATAGTCTGCGCCAACGCGATTACCGCTGTGGCAACTCAAACAAACGATGTCATCCGGTTTCTTTTGGAATTGATGACCGTGCAACGGATGGCCTGTATTTTGGTCGATAGTCACATGACAAGCTGCACAACCGGCGGCGTGTTTCCTGCCGAAAGCATCCTGCCGCCGATCGGATTCAAAATGGCAGGAGAGACATTTGCCGGCTAATAAATGATCCGCTAATCCGGCGATTATGGGCTTTTCAATTTTTCGAACCGATTTTAAGCGTTGCCACGTTTGTTGATTTGTTTGAAACAAACGTGCATTCTTACCCAATAAAAATCGTGTTTGGTCAATGCAGCCCGCATTGCTGTAATGAAGCGATTTTTCGAAACTGCGAATTTCTTTTTGATGACACGAAAGACATTTCTCAGCCCACCATTCGGAAGTTGACGGATTGGCAATAACTGCCGGATGGTTCTTTAATCCGGGAATTTGCGTTGCGTTTGGGGAAAGGTGGCATGCCTGACAGGTAAGTCCGCAATTGGAGTGCATCTCCCGATGGCAGCTTTGGCAGGATGGCTCTGCGGCCTGCGCCCAATGCGTTAAAATCGTAATCAGAAAGATAAAAACAAATGACCCTCTCACGGCGCAACCCTTTCCAATGAATTGCACGGTAAAGCCGATTCCTGCTTGAACCTTCGCACACTGCGTTTGAAATAGCGGTAAATGGCATCATTTGGTCGGTCGTGGCAGGTGAGGCAATAGGAAACGCGCACAATGCGTTTGATTTCGTTGCGATTAAACGGGCGGGCTTTCAGACGCGACATTTTTTGCGTAGTCCGGCCATTGACGGTAACCATTTGCTCCAACGGATAGTTTCCCAGACCTGCAGCCGGGGCATCGTAAAGCGAATTGGTTTTTAATTGGCCGTTTTGTACTGACAATTGCCCGTCGCTCAGTCCAAGGCGTTTTGCCGAATGATGGCAATCTTCGCAAACGGGCGTTTTGCTGCGGGTGGAATGCGGATCGAACGGCGCCATGGTCAAATAGCGGGCCTGCCTGGCTATCGTTCCCTTATCATTTAAAACGGTTAAGAATACCTGGCATCCGGGTGCAAAAGGCATAATCCGGTTGCGATTATCAACGCCAAGCGTAGGCTCTTCAAAACGTAAATAAGAACGCCCTTCCGACCAATGACCTTTGGTTTCTTGCAGGGAAATTTTGTCCAATTGTTTTTTTCGGGGATCGTACACGTCGTGGCAACCGTAGCACTGCGGTGTGTAAGCCGAGTGGCATCCCTGGCAGGAAAGCCGCTCATGGCCGGGAATATTGCAATCGGGCTGATGCGATGTTTGTTTGACGGGCAGCGCTTTTCCGTCGGTTTTACGGATTAGAATAATTTGCCCGTCTTTTCGAAAAACATTGCTTAAAAAAATATTTTTACGAACCTGCACCAACAGCGAGTCCTTAGGTACGGTGAGTACGGGATTGCTTTGCACAATCTTCCAAACGAGATTACTTTTTGACGGTTTTGCCAACTTCGCCTGATGGCACGTTGTGCAGCGAATGTGTACCTGATCTTCCAAATGCGCATGTTTACGCCCGTCACCCATCACATCCTCGGCCGGATGGCAATCGATGCAGGTCATGCCTTTTTCGTAATGAACATCGGGTAAAATGTGGTAATAAAACCTTGCGCCGGAAAGCGTTTGATCGGACAGCGCGCCTTGTTTGTAAGGCGTACCGTAACCTTCGGATTCGAATTTACCCTGATAGGTCAAGCCGGTGCGGTCGGAGCGGTTGTGGCATTTGGCGCAGACCTCCACGGGCATTTGCACGGTTAAGGTCGGATGGCGACTCGAATCTTTGTTTACCAGATGGCAGTCGTTACAACCTCCGCCGCGCAGGCCAAATTCACCGGGCAGGTCGCCGGTAGGTTTGTTGATATGGCAACCGGCGCACATTTTACGCAGATGGGAAGTGGTTAGCGAGGTGTCCGGAACGTTGGCAATGGCAAGACTTGAATCGTCGGGCGTTGTTTTTTCCTGCCATTGGTACAGGGTGGAAGCGACAATGCCGCTGTTGGTGGTCATGATGGATTTGCGGACATGCCGCGCCCAGGTAGGGTGACAACTGCTTTGACCGCATGTTTTGGTAACCCAATGAAGGTCGGACGGATTTTTTACCATGCCGCGGTGCGCAATTGCTTTGTCGGCAACGTCGGGATTGCCCAAATGACATTTGGCGCAACCAAATACTTTGACGGGATGCGAAGCGCTCATGTCGCGTACATCGCTGTGGCAGATTAGGCATTGATCGGGCGATGTCGGCGAGGATGGTTTGCGGAATTGATCGAAAATCGCCAGAACAATAAGAAGGCTTAAAACCGCACTTGCCAAAATCAGCGGCAAATTGAATTTGATTAAACGATTAATTGCCATCCCGCACCTCTGA
>JALWEA010000295.1 GCA_027039465.1 Calditrichia bacterium
AAAAATCCGGATTTTAGTCATGACGGTAAACGGGTGGCCTTTGTAACGGAAACCAATGGTCTGAACCAATTGAATATTTACCAATTGCCGCAAGATTTGGAGCATGCCAAATTCAATAAAAAAATCTATTTCAGCATGGAAACCGGCGCATTGATAGACCAACCGGGCAAGCCGGAAGACGATTGGCGGCAAGTGGAGTTCAAGGGCGGCAAGATTGAGCAAGTCTTGCGCTTTGATGACGAACGCCAAATTTACCACCCGCGTTGGAGCAACGACGATCAAAAGCTCTATTTCGGAACATCGATTGAATACGGTCGGGATATTGCCGAATTTGATTTGGCCAAAAAGGAATTCAAGCTGCTGTTGCACACGCCTTTGGAAGAACGCTATCCTGCGGTGCAGCCGGACTCGCCCTACTTGTACTATGTGCAAAGCACAACCGGCATTTACAATATTTACCGGCGTAATCTGCAAACCGGACAAACGGAGCTGCTGACCAATGTAACCGGCGGGGCATTGTTGCCTTCGGTCAATAAGAACGGGCAGATGGTGTACGCCCTGTATGACAGTTTGGGATATCATATTTATCGTATTGATCAACCTGTTGCCATTAACCCGGAATGGGCCGTTTACCAAAAGAATTATCTTGCTACGATTCCCAAAAAGAATTTCGATAACACGGTGCCGAAGAATGTGGCCATTCATCCTTACAAGCGTACCTTCGGCGTTGTGCATATTTTGCCACGCATCATGGTGGATTACGGCACGATTAAGCCTGGCGCTTACGTGGTTTCCGACGATATCTTGGGTAAGTACAATTTGATCGGCGCGGCGGCCATTAATAAAAATATGGATTACGATTTGTACGGCTATTTTCAAATGAATATTCTCAAACCCAGTCTGTTTGTGGAAGTGTACAATACCAGCGCCAATATTGCCGATACGCTTGGTGTGTCGCGCGGGGGCTATTCGTTAACCTACAACCGTAACGTAAATTTTGATTTGACGGAAGCACGTATCGGCATGCAATACTATCAGCATCCGTGGCTAAAGTGGGTGGTGGACGGCGTTTGGCGTCGCTACAATGCCAAACTCGATTACAAAAAATTGTACGATAAAATCAAAAAACGTTGGGAGCCGCCGTTTACATTCCATTATAATTATTTAAAAGGTTTCGCACTGGAAGTAAAAATGATCGCCGATATGATTCACGAAGACCGTAATAAGCATATTGCGCCTTCCGGCGGACGGTACGTGTCTTTTCATTACAGTTTGGAATCCAGTGATTTTCTGCATGATTTTGCCATTAGTTCCACCGGTTTAAAAGAGGTTTACGACAACTACACTTACAATCAATTCGAAGCCGAATGGGAAGAGTATTTCAAGAATCCGCTGCTGAAGAGTCATACCTTTTCGATCGGGTTGAAGGCCGGTTACATTGACCGCAAGGTGGATACGTTTTTTGATTTGTACGCGGGCGGCCTGATCGGCATGAAGGGCTATTCTTATTTCAGCATCGAAGGGCGGCACAAACTGATCGGAACGGTAACCTACCGTTTCCCGATATGGCGCAATATCGACAAGATTATCGGGCATATTTATTTTGACAAATTGTACTTCGGCGTGTTTTTCGATTACGGAAATGCGTGGAATTACAGCGATAAGCGTTTCAGCATCAAGCATTTTAAAAAGGATGTGGGATTCCAATTGCGCCTGAATACGTTTTCGTATTCCATGTTTCCCACAAGATTCTTTGCCGAGGCTGTTTATCCGCTGGACAAAATTTCCAATTACGACGGCAGCCGCAGGCGGATCATCGATTACCCGCAGCAATGGCGTTTTTACTTCGGCGCGCTTTATGATTTTGATTTGCGCGAGCGTGTGGGTAGTTTGGGCCGGATGGCGCGGAGGCTTTTCTGATGGGGGCTGGGAACTTGGAATTGGTTAATAGTGTATTTGTTAAGAGTTAAGTGTTAAGTGTTAAGGGAAACGTTATTCGTTATCCGTTATTCGTATATTCGTTAAGCATGATTCGGGAATTAGGAACTGGTAACTTGGAATTTGGAAATAATTTCCAATTTTCAGTTCCAAATTGTAGGTGGAATCGTATTAAGAGACGGACAAACCACCCATTGTACTAATCATGGTTTTCGATTAACGAATAACGATAAGACCAGTTCCCAATTCCCAGTTCCAAGTTCCGAAATTGTTCCGAATTTGAATTCATAATTAACAAAGGATGCAAAACGATGCGTGCGTTAGTAAAACTTTTCGCGATTTTATTCATCGTAAATGCGGCCGTTTATGCCGGTACGACCAAATCGAATTCGGCGGCGCAAGGCAAACTGGTTTTTAATAGTCAGAAATTTGCTTTGTTGCACGGACAAAAAGAAACGCAAACGCCTACGCCGAAATTCGACGCTTCGGCCGTGAAAAAGAAGTCGGGTGTGAAGGCTGCTTTTCTGTCGGCGTTCATTCCGGGCGCCGGTGAAGTGTACGCCAAATCGTATTGGAAAGCGGCTATTTTTGCCGCATTGGAAATCGGTTTTTGGACGGCTAATGTGGTTTACAACAACAAGGGCGATGATGAAGATGCCAAGATGCGCCAATACGGCGATGCGCATTGGTCGGCGCAGGTTTATTGGTCGTACGTTTACCAAAAAGCGGTGGAGAAAGGATTGTGGAACGGACAGCCCTTGAGCGGGCATAAGGATGCGCAGGAACGTTTTGTTTTGGATGACCAATATTACAATCAGGATTTGATAAGAGAATTGTATGCGTTGCAGGATGATTTGGGCTTTACCCACCAATTGCCGTTGACCAAAACCCAGCAGTACTACGAAATGATTTACAAATATTTGGGGCAGTTCGGTGTTGGCTGGGATGATGTGGCTACGACGTTTAACGATCCGTATTATTACGAAGTGGATGCCCATTTGGGGCATTTGACGCCAAATATCTCCCGATATCGTTCCATGCGCAACAAAAGCAATCATTACTACGATGTAGCCACAACAATGATGAGTTTTGTTTTGGCCAATCATTTGTTAAGTGCTTTTGACGCGGCCTGGACGGTAAAAAAATACAATATGCGGGTCAGCCAGGCCGTGCGGGTGCAACCTTACGGGTGGCCGAAGGAACCGGCTGTGGTTTACGGCCTGAACATTCGATGGTAAAAGAAAGGATTTGCAATTTTGAATAGACTTTTCATTCCTATTTTATTGCTTTTGTTGATTGCCGGATTTGCAAATGCCCAAACGTCAAATAATCCGGAAAATTCCAAACAAAGCGCTGTGCTAATGCAAAAATCGACAGCCAATCCCGATTACCGTTCTCCCGGAAAGGCGGCTTTACTTAGCCTGATTCTGCCGGGCACGGGGGAATATTACACCGGCAATCACGGCTATTTATCGTTTTTTTTAACCGGTGAGGTATTGGCCTGGGGCGCTTTGTTAGCCAATCAATATTATTTTCGTCATTTGGTGAGCGAGTACAAAACCTTTGCCCGCGGCCATGCCGGAATTTCATCCGGTGCAAAACCCGATCGCTTCTGGACGGACATCGCCAAATTTGATAATATTTACGACTACAATACTCAGCGTGAACGGGAACGGTTATTTGACGAATTGTACGATTTGAATCCGGAAAATATGTGGCAGTGGGATAGTCACGACAACCGTTTGAAATACGATGCCAAACGACTGCATGCCAATGATGTTGACAACAAACGGGTCTATTTCCAACTGGCCATTGTGCTTAATCATTTGGTAAGCGGAATTAATGCTTTGCGTTTGGCGCGCAAGCATAATCGCTCGCCGGAAGAACCCAAAACCGGTTTCCACATCGATGCTTATCGGGAAAACGATTGGTCGCATTACGTAGGCGTAAATTTTAATATTCGATTTTAAAAATGAGTGAACGCAGCGCCAAAACCGTTTTAATCACCGGAATAACGGGCTATATCAGTCAGTATTTGTTGCTCACCAAACCGGCAGGAGTGCGTATTGTCGGCGCGGCGCGACGGGACTGGCCGCCGGCTTCACGAGAGAACATTCCCATATTTTCTCTAGATCTCACCAAAAGCCTTTTCCCTCAATTAGATGCCATTGATTTAAACATCGACGCTGTTTTGCACACGGCAGCCATGAGCGGTTTGGGTGCCTGTCAAAATCAACCCGAGTTGGCCGAACGCATTAACGCCCGGGCCACGGCAGAGTTAGCGCAATGGTGTAAACAGCGGGGGGTGCGGCTGGTCTATTTTTCAACCGATATTGTTTTTAAAGGCGACCGTCCGCCTTACGATGAAAAAGCCCAACCCGATCCGGTAAATGTTTACGGCCTGACCAAATGGAAAGGCGAACTGGCCGTGCAGGAAGCCGGAATCAATTTTGCCATCGGGCGAATTGCTTTGGGGTTGGGACGAGGTTTGAATGGTACGAAAAACTTCATCGATTGGTTTTTGGATCGGGTGGAGAAGAAGCAGCCGCTGACTTTGTTCACCGATGAGATTCGTACGGCGACTTACGTTGTGGAATTGGCCAGGCGCTTTTGGCAATTGGCTTTGAGCGAGGAAACCGGCATTTTTCACGTTTGCGGCGCGCAACCGATTGACCGCTTTTCTTTGGGTAAAGCCTTGTGCGATGCCCTAGGCAGGGGGCATGAATTACTAACACCGATTTCACTGCAGGACATGACCGACTATCCCAGACCGGTCGATGTCTCTCTGCTTTCCGCACGAGAACTAAACGGCCAACCGTTTAAAATTGCTTCGATTTTGGAGTACGTACCTTATCTGTTTGATGATGTTTGACCTTTGCCAAGTTGTTGTTTTATTTTAATAAAAATGATTGGTGGCGAATACTAATGAAAATAAAAGTGATTGTTCATAAAGCCGAAGAAGGCGGGTATTGGGCTGAAGTCCCGGCCTTACCGGGGTGCGTAACGCAGGGGGAAACATTCGAAGAATTATTGGAAAATATTTATGAAGCTGTGGAAGGTTACCTCTCTGTTGATGTTGAGGAGAAGAAGATACCGCCGGATGTAAAGGTTATGGAGATCGCAGTTTGAAAGCCTTGTGTGGTAAAGAATTCGGCATTTATTGGAAAAGAAAGGCTAACTGGTACAGCGTCCGCTTCCCGAGTGATTCTGCCGGGCTTGTAGGGGCGAAGCATTTCCCTAACAAATAAAAGAATAATCGATACTTTTGGTTGCACAACGTTAAATTTTTAAGTTTGCAATGTCTTGACGGAAATGCTTCGCCCTTACTTCGGACAACGCAAGATGAAAGGCAGAATCGTATCGAGGGACGGACGCGCTACAATATGTCAATAGTAAGAAGTTCATAAGATTTTTTCTGCTTTTATTTGGTTTTTCGTAAAATTTGAATTTCGTAGCTAAATGGTGTAAATTGAACATCGAAAGTTCAAATTGCACCGACATTAATTATGATTAAACGTACATTATCACAAAAGCTTCACCAAGTAGCTCGGCAATATCCCGTTATTACGGTAACAGGCCCGCGGCAATCCGGAAAAACAACCCTGGTCCGTTCCGAATTTAATAATTATCAGTATTTTTCGATGGAGAATCCGGATACCCGACAAATAGCACTTGAAGATCCTCGAGGCTTTTTGCGTTCATTCGAAACGGGTGTTATTTTGGATGAAGTTCAACGAACACCGGATTTATTTTCCTACATTCAAACGTTGGTGGATGAAGATGATCGTCCGGGGCGATTTATTCTGACGGGATCGCAAAATTTTCTTCTTTCGGAAAAGATTTCGCAATCTTTGGCTGGACGTACCGCCATTTTGCATCTTTTCCCATTTTCAAAACGAGAGTTATTCGAACAGCCGGATATGCATCCCGATCATTTCCCGGTGCAAGCTAAAACGGACTCGACCAATATTGATTTATGGCAACTTTTATATCAGGGTTTCTATCCCAGAATTCATGATAAAAAACTTAATCCGACGGAATGGTATGCCTGGTACTATCAAACCTATATCGAACGGGATGTACGGTTGTTGCAAAATATTGGCGATCTGAATGCCTTTACCCGTTTTATTCGTCTTTGTGCGGGAAGGAACGGTCAACTGCTCAATCTATCCAATTTGGCAACGGATGCAGGAATTACACATACTACGGCCAGACGTTGGCTTTCTATTCTGCAAGCAGGATTTATTTTGACATTGGTTCAACCGCATTTTGAGAATTTTAGAAAGCGCATTGTCAAATCACCGAAATTGTATTTTTTTGACACGGGTTTACTGACCTTTTTATTAGGGATTCGCAATGCGGATGAATTACAATTCCATGCCATGCGCGGCGCCATTTTTGAAACTTACGTTTTTTCGGAATTATACAAAATGTTTGTTCATTCCGGTCAAATACCTCATATTTATTTTTGGCATGATGCCAAAGGACATGAAGTGGATTTTATTATCGACCGGGGGAACAAATTGATTCCAATCGAAGCCAAATCCGGGGAGACGTTTAATTCCGACTTTATTAAGGGATTGCAGTACTATTTGGGATTAGCCAAAGAACGCGCCGATGGTCCCATGCTTGTTTATGCAGGCGCGGAAAGTTTTTATTTTAAGGATATTCGGGTTTTGTCCTGGCAAAGTCTTTGAGCAAATATTTAGGCATAAATAAAAGTGAACTAAATATGAAATTGTTACGGTTTTTTCCTTTTTTTAAGATAAAAAAGAGAACACAGGAAAAGGACTTAAAAAAATTAAAAGAAGTTTTTGGAATTTGGAAAAATCGTAATATTTCCAAGTTAAGTTTACGTAAAAAGGTATGGAGAGTGTAGACAAGTTTAAGGGATTACAAAGGTAATAAAATAATAAAAGTTAAAAGTGACTTAAATGTTAGTACATATAGAGAATGAAAATCGCATTAATCCAACAACACTGCACCAAAGACAAGCGGAAAAATCTTGAACGGGCGCTCAAGGCTGCCCAAAAAGCCGCTCTTGAAGGCGCTAAAATCATTGCCTTTGCCGAACTGGCCTTTGAACCGTTTTATCCGCAGCATCCGAATCCTGCCGATCGATTGGCGTTGGCCGAAGCGATTCCCGGGCCGACAACCGAGCGTTTTATTCAATTAGCCAAAGAATTGGGCGTGGTTTTTGTATTGAATCTCTACGAACGTGACGGTGACAAAGCCTTTGATACCTCACCTGTGATTGATGCCGACGGCACTCTGTTGGGTACCACGCGCATGCTGCACATCACCGACTACGAAGGCTTTTATGAACAGGATTATTACGATCCGGGCGATCACGATGCGCCGGTTTACCAAACGGAATTCGGCAAAATCGGTGTGGCTATTTGTTACGATCGCCATTATCCGGAGTATATGCGCCGTTTGGCCTTGCAGGGTGCAGAGATTGTATTTGTGCCGCAGGCCGGTGCCATCGGCGAATGGCCGGAAGGTTTGTACCAAGCCGAATTGCGGGTGGCCGCTTTTCAAAACGGTTACTTCACGGCTTTGTGTAATCGCGTAGGGAAAGAAGATGTGCTTGAATTTGCCGGGGAATCCTTTGTGTGCGATCCGTTCGGTCAGGTGATTGCGCAGGCTGCCAAAGGCAGGGATGAAATTTTGTATTGCGACATCGATCTTGACCGCATAAAGGAAAGCCCTGCGAAAAAATGGTTTTTCCGTGATCGCCGGGCGGAGTTGTACGGGGAATGGTTTTAAACGCCAACTTTGTTTAGCGAATCATTGGGCATCAACTTTATCGGAAACATAATTAATTAAAGAAAATTGTTACAGATCATTCAGCCTTTTTCTATTTATTTTCAGAATAAAATTTCCCAATAGTCTTTTTCATTGTTAATATCAAAAATTTCCTTCACATCTATTCTTCCAAAAAAATAAGTAAAATTTGATTTAGCCGCTTCTGTGAGATTATATTGTTGTGGGATCATCATGATAAAAATTTTTTATGCAAAGAATATTAAAAATAGTACTCTTTTTTTATTTCATTGTTTTTGTTCCGTTTCCCGCTTCAGCTCAGGCGAATGGCAACCGTTTCGAACATGTTTCCATTGAACAGGGACTTTCGAATTCTTCCGTCTTCAGTATTGTGCAGGACTCCATCGGATTTATGTGGTTTGCTACGGAAGACGGGCTGAATCGCTACGATGGCTACACGTGTCGTATCTATCGACATCTGCCCAACGATAGTAACAGTATTGCTTCATCCGTGGTGAAAAAACTGTTTGTTGACGCCAAAGGACGTTTTTGGATTATCACGCAAAACGGAGATCTTGATCGATATCTTTTCCAAAAAGATTGTTTTTTGCATTACAAATTCTACCGAAAAGATCGGAGATTGAAAGTAAGCACCATTACTCAGGATCGACAAGGGCGGGTTTTTCTCGGCACCAAAACCGGCCGGTTGTTTTATTACCATTCCGCACAGGATACATTTTTATCGCTACCTATTTCCAAGAATCCGGCGAAGCCATTTCATTTGCACACCATGTATGCGGATCGGCTGGGGCGAATCTGGTTGGGTACGTTTGAAGGTTTGTTTCGATACGATCCGGCTGATAGCCGTATTCTTACCATGTCAGAAACAAGCGGGTGGGATTTTGGCATGGTTCTGGACATGGCAGGAGATCAACAAGGGCGTATCTGGATTGCCGACGCCGGGAACGGTCTTTTTTGTTTCGATTCCGGGAAGAAGCGATTTTTTCACTATAAAAAAGGCGAAAAAAATTCTCATGGATTAAACAGTAATCGAATCGCTAGTGTGTTAATGGATTCCAATGGTAATTTATGGGTTGGAACCGTGGATCGGGGGCTGAATGTCTGGTTCGCCGGCACAGATCGTTTTGTTTACTATGTGCATAATCTCTCGGATAGCCGCTCTGTCGTCAACGGCGCCATCTTTGCCATTTACGAGGACAAGAACGGTGGCATCTGGATCGGAAGTTACGGTGGCGGGGTTTGCCGCTACGATCCGCATCAGCCGCCCTTTCATAAAATCACACATCGCCCGCACGACCGCAGCGGCTTGAGCAGTAATATCGTGCTTTCGATCTGTGAAGATCACCAAGGGAAATTGTGGGTGGGCACCGATGGCGGCGGTTTGAATGTGCTTGAGCCGGAATCGAACTCTTTTCGCCATTATTTTCGGCAGGCCGGTGAAAGGAGCAGCAATTCGATTACGGCTTTGCTCGAAACTTCCGATGAAACGCTATGGCTGGGCATGGACGTGGGAGGTCAGGCTCCCGGTGGTTTGATTTACTGCTTTAACTCGGCTTTAAAGCGTTTTGAACGGTTCGAATTGATTCGGCCAAAGTTTGGGGGCGTTTCCGTTTTTATGGAAGATCATCGGGGAAGGCTGTGGATCGGTACGTTTGCCGAGGGTCTGTATTGTTATGACCGTCAAAGCAGCCAGGTGACGCATCTTGTATTTGACAAAAAAAAGAGCCAAGGCCTATGCGGAAACAGTATCCTCTCTTTGCAGGAAGATGACAGCGGGCAAATCTGGATTGGCACGCTGAATCGCGGGCTTGATCGGTATAATCCGATGACGGGTAAGTTTACTCACTTCGAATCTCAGTCGGATAATCCCAAATCACTGTGCGGCAATAGCGTATTTTCCATGACTAAAGATAATGAGGGGCGGCTGTGGTTTGGCACCAATGGCGGATTAAATGGTCGGCTTCCAAATAATGACGCGTTCTTTTCGCTTACCACCACTGACGGTCTTCCGGGGAATCTAATTTACGGTATTTTAAGCGACTCAGCTGGTCAATTATGGTTAAGTACCAATCGCGGACTGGTTTGCTTTAATCCGAAGACGGGGGCGATTAAAAAGTATGGCCCGGCTGACGGCTTGCTCAATTTTGAATTCACGCAGGGCGCTTATTGTAAAAGGCGCAACGGCGCTTTGTATTTTGGCGGGAATAAAGGGCTTACCTACTTTAATCCGGATGATTTTAAAGAAAATAAATATGAACCGCCGGTGGTTTTAACGGATTTTTTAGTTAAAGGGAAAAAATTCAAACTAAAGAATTCAATTCTGTTTACTAAAAGAATCGTGCTTTCCTACCGGCAAAATTTTTTCTCATTTAAATTTGCCGCGCTGGATTACAGAGCGTCCGGGAAAAACGAATACGCCTATCGTTTGACGGGAGTGGATGATGATTGGGTGTATTGCGGACATAGGCGTTTTGCCGACTATACCGATATTGCGCCCGGCGAATATGTATTTGAGGCCAAAGCTACAAACAGTGACGGTATTTGGGGCCAAAAGCGAGCAACCGTTGAATTGATTATTTTACCGCCTTTTTGGCAAACGTGGTGGTTTCGATTGCTGGCCTTTCTGGCTTTGGCTGCGCTGCTTTTTGCCGCTCATTCCTATCGGCTCAACAAGAAATTGGAAGTGGAACGCACGCGTTTGCGCATTGCCCGTGACCTGCACGATGATGTCAGCGCAACTATTACGGGCATTGCTTATTTTACCGAAGCATTGGAGCGGCAGGTTGCCGAACACAAAACGCCGGGATTGGAAAAATTGTTTACGCTCATTCGGGAAAGCGTGCGCAATGTGCAAGATTCCATGAGCGACATCATCTGGGCAATTAAGCCGGAGAACGATCATTGGGAAACGTTCTTTCCAAAACTGCGCCGCTTTGCTTCGGAGATGTGCGAAAGTAAAGGAATTGACTATGCTATCGAAATGCCGCAGACGGTTCCTGTCAAAGAACTCGAGATGGAAATGCGGCGCAATATCTGGCTGATCTTTAAGGAAACGATTACCAATAGTGTGAAACATTCTTCCTGTAAGCAGATGAAGATTTGGGCCAGGGCGGAGAAGAACCATTTGCTTTTGCATATAGAGGATGATGGCAAGGGTTTTGATCCGCAAGAGCACAGCATCGGGAATGGATTGTCTAATATTTACAAGCGCTGTCAGGCCCTGAAGGGCAAGGCCGAATTGAGAACAGCTCCGGGCAAGGGCGTTTGCTGGGAAATTGATCTGCCGTTATGAAAGGGTAATCATGAAGGATGACTTGATTTACATTGCCATTGTGGAAGATAATCCGCTTATGCGTCAGGGTTGGGAAATGGCGTTGAATGCGGCGGAGAATATGCGCGTCGTGGGCGCTTATCCGAATTGTGAGCAGGCTTTGAATAGCGAAGGCATGGCAGAAGCCGATGTGGTTTTGATGGATATTGGTTTGCCGGGCATGTCCGGCATTGACGGTGTGCGTTATTTAAAAGAACGTTTTCCTGAACAAGTGATCATCATGTGTACCGTGCATGAAGATGATGAGAAGATATTCGAATCTTTGTGCGCCGGGGCAGTGGGCTATTT
>JALWEA010000296.1 GCA_027039465.1 Calditrichia bacterium
CGGATTTCGTTTAGAATCGGTTCTGTGAAATTTTTTCCATAGATTTCCATACCCCGAATATAACATATTTACCCCCCTGTGTCAAGTGTGTACCCGGCTCAGTCTTCGAAAAGAGGGGGATGTAAGCCGTTGATCAACACGGAATTAGCTATGATCAGTAGATAGAGTGAAATGAACTCAAAAAGAAAACTCCCATATCATGGCATTTTTTTAGGAGAAAATTGTTATTCCTAATTTTCGAAAAAGCGTTCGGCAGCGTTACGATAATTAAGTACATGAATTCCCTTAACATCCTGTTCCAAATCGCCGTCATAAATTAAAAATTCATTTTCGATACGCTGCGGAAAAAGCTTTCGAAAATATAGAAGCCCATTTAAAAAATGGCTAGTAAAAGTCTGCGCCGATTTTATTTCTGCAGTGGTGAAAAGACTTCCCCTTTTAAAAACTACATCCACCTCGTTCTGATGCTGATCGCGAAAAAAATACAGATTCATATCCAAGCCTTTATTGATACGAGTTTTTATCAATTCCGAAAGAACCAAATTTTCAAATAGATTGCCTCGTAAGGGATCACGGCTTATCTGCTCGGGTGATTCGATACCCAATAAATATGAAGCAAAACCGACATCATAAAAATACAGTTTGGGCGATTTGATTAAACGTTTTTTAATATTCTCAAAATACGGCGGTAATAAAAATACAATGTACGAAGTTTGCAACAACGATAGCCATGATTTAATGGTGGGTACGCTAACGCCTACTTCATTGGATAGTTGATGGGCGTTGAAGATCTGTCCGATGCGACCGGCGCACAATCGAACAAATTTCTGAAAAAGCATTAAATCTTTTACCTGTGATAATTGGCGTAAATCTCTTTCAATATACGTTTCAAAATAGCTTCGGTAAGCTATTGTCGGATTTAATTGGTTCGCGTAAATGCCCGGATAAAATCCGTAGTAAAGAAAAGCATCGGTTGTAAAATCGGTAGTAACAGCTTTAATCTCGGAATGGAAAACGGTAATAGTTTAAGAATAACAGTGCGTCCCGCCAAAGATTATGTAATTTTATCCAACATCATAAATTGATTGTTTCCGGTAAGGATAAAACGCCCGGGCTGCGGAGTGTTATCTACCAATTCCTGTAGGTAGGATAAAAGCATTGGAGCGCGTTGAATCTCGTCTAATATGGAGCCGGATTCAATTGATTTCAGAAAGGCGCGAGGATCGTTAAGTGCCATCTCCCTTTGATCGGGATTCTCCAGACTCACATAGTGCTTATCAGGAAAAAGATGGCGTACCAAAGTCGTTTTACCCGATTGTCTGGGGCCGGTAATGGTAATGATCGGGTATTGTCGTACTACCTGACCTAAAATTGTTTCGATGTGTCGGTGAACGTAGTTCATTTGATTTTGTGCACATTTTAAATTCAACTTTAAATTAGTACAGAATATAAAAATTAAAAATGTTAGGCAAATTAAAATAAAATGTAATTCGGTCCTTAAGACATCATCAGAAAAAGGCATCAGCCCCGTAACAGATTCATGAAATTCAGTTTTAAAGTGTTATGTCTTGTTAATAATATTTTAGAATTTGACTTAATTCTAATAAAAAATTTTTGAAATTTAAAAGATCAATTTTCCATAGTTAAATCCCCTTCACTGAGAAAGCAAGGTGGGTGGAGTTAATGGATGGAGCAAAAAATGAATTCACAATAACTAAAGTTTTTAAGACAAACGATCGAATTTCCCGATCGAGAATCCAATAGAATTTCATTGATACTTGAAATTAATATTGGATTTGTTTACATTCTGATTAATATATTAGTTATGATCGTCCACATTTCTTGAATCAAATGATCATTCATTAAATTCTTTCTTTAGCGCTTTAATCCAAATTTTTTAACAAATCGATAGGATATTCAGTAATAAATTGAAAGGGGTCGTTATGTGCCGTTTCAATAATTTTCTTTTATTTTTATTACTGCTCCCCATATTCCTGTTTGCAAATCAGAACCAGCAAGTTCGTACCTTATTAAGCAAAGCAGATCATACTTTCTTCATTGAAAACAAAGGTCAATGGCCTAAAGAAGTGTTGTTCTTAGCTAAAACCGGAGGAATGAATGCCTGGATCACCAAGTCAGGTGTTGTCTACGATTTCTATAAACTTGAAAAAAGGACGACAACTCGGTCTAAAAAGCCGTTTGACAGATTTGATGTATCCGAAACACATCGTTATGGATACATGGTAAAAGCGGTTTTAGTTAATACAAAAGCACACTCCATAATTGAACCCTTAGAAAAATTGCAGACCTATTACAATTACTTTATTGGCAATGATCCATTAAAATGGGCAAGTCATGTACCCTTGTACAAAGAAGTAAAAATCCAAGAAATATATGATGGAATTGATATTAAATACTATTTTGATAATGGGCTATTGCGTTACGATTATATCGTAAAGCCCAATGCGGATCCGAATCAAATTAAAATTAAGTTAGAAGGTGTGGATGGATACGAGGTAAATGAATGGGGCGAATTGATCCTGCATACACATTTAGGTATTGTAAAACAAGGTAAACTTTTAACATACCAATTTGACAAAAAGATTTATGTGGGAAGTCGTTTTATAAAAAATGCTGATGGGACCTTAGGTATTAAATTGACCAAATATAACAAGAGCCAGATTTTAATTATTGATCCATTGGTTTATTCCACATTTATTGGTGGTGGCTCCAATGACATAGGTAATTCCATTGCCTTGGGCAGTGAAAATAATACCTATATTACAGGTGAAACTTCTTCAAGCAATTTTCCGACCACTAGCGGAGCGTATGACGAGAGTTTAAATGGTAACGATGTTTTCGTCAGCAAATTGAATGCCGATGGATCTAACTTGTTATATTCTACTTTCATCGGTGGAGGTTCCAATGACTATGCTTATTCCCTTGCACTTGACAGTGAAGATAATGCTTATATTACCGGGAATACTGAATCAAGTGATTTCCCCACTACTAACGGCGCTTATGATCAAAGCCAAAATGGTGCTAACGATGTCTTTGTTTGCAAATTGAATGCCGATGGCTCCAATTTGATTTATTCGACTTTTATCGGTGGTAGTTCTTGGGACTATGGCTATTCCCTTAAATTGGACGGTGAAAATAATGTCTATATTACAGGAGATTCTGAGTCAAGTGATTTTCCTACAACCAGCAGTGCTTATGAGCAAAGCTTAAATGGTGCTTCCGATGTTATTGTTTGCAAATTGAATGCTGCTGGCTCCGATTTAATTTATTCGACTTTTATTGGTGGTAGTACATGGGAACATGGCAATGCAATCGCCCTAAACGATGAAAATAATGCTTTTATTACGGGTTATACTTATTCAGGCGATTTCCCCACTACAAATGGCGCGTTTGACGATAGCTATAACGGTGGTGGGCCTGATGTTTTCATCTGTCAATTGGATTCTGCCGGATCAAATATATTATTTTCTACTTTTATTGGTGGCAGTAACTATGACTACTGTTATACTCTTGCATTGGATCATGAAAATAATGCCTATATTACAGGATTTACCGAATCAAGTGATTTCCCCACTACCATTGATGCGTATGACGAAGGTTTTAATGGTGATAATGATGTTTTCGTTTGCAAATTGAATAACGATGGATCTAACTTATTATATTCTACTTTCATCGGTAGCAGCAACAATGATTATAGTTATTCCATTGCACTAGACAGTAATAATAATGCTTATATTACAGGATTTACTGCATCAAATGATTTCCCCACTACCATTGATGCGTATGACCAAAGTCAAAATGGTGATGATGATGTTTTCGTCTGCAAATTGAATGCCGATGGCTCTAACTTAATTTATTCTACTTTTATTGGGGGGACTTCCAGCGACGGTGGTAATTCCCTTACCTTGGACAGTGAAAATAATACCTATATTACAGGTGAGACTTCTTCAAGTAATTTTCCTACCACAAGCGGAGCGTATGACGAAAGCCAAAATAGTGGTAAGGATGCTTTTATAGTCAAAATAAACATAAACGATAATAATTCATTTGTTGATCAATCCATTAAAATCCCCAAATCCTTTGCTCTTAAGCAGAACTACCCCAATCCTTTCAATCCTGTTACTACCATAGAATACGCTTTGCCTGAATTGAGTGAAGTCCATTTATCAATTTATAATTTATTAGGCCAAAAAAAAGAGGAAATCGTCCATCAAAAACAATCAGCTGGATACTATAAATATCTTTTTAATGCTACTAATTATCCCAATGGGATTTATTTTTATTTCCTTACCGCCCATGGGTTGCAAAGCAACAAGCAATTTAGAATGGTAAAAAAAATGATTGTGTTAAAGTAAAAAAGCGTTTATCCATTAACATGGCTGAATTAGCTTAAATAGTAATGTCAGAGCATACGCGTTGAAACGTTTCCATTTTTCATTTAATTATCGCAGCTTCATATTTCATTGGTAAATTAAAAGAACTAATCAAACGGCTGCTCCGAAAGACGATCGATGACTTCGTGCAATTTATTCTGCCATTTTAAAATGCGATCAATCACCTCACGCACGGCGCCCTTCCCTCCCTGGGCGCTGGTGACATAATCGCAAACGGCTTTCACCTCGTCCCGGGCATTGGCCACGGCTACACTAAATCCCACGCGTTTCAAAATAGGCAAATCCAGTACGTCGTCACCGATGTAACAAACTTCTTCATCTTTCAATTCAAAATCACGAATCACGCGTTCGTATTCGGGCAATTTATTGAAATTTCCCTGTGAGACAATATCCATTTTTAACTCGTGCGCCCGTCGTTCCACCAGGGCGGACATGCGTCCGGTGATGATGCCGGTTTTTAATCCGGCCAGATGCGCCAGGGTAATCCCCATCCCGTCCTGCACGTTAAAAATTTTAAGTTCATCACCGGAAGAGGTGTAAATGATTTCGCCGTTCGTTAAAACGCCATCCACGTCCATTAAAATCATTTTTACTTTGGAAATTTTTTGGCGCATAATTTTCACCTTTCGCTCAAGATTTCAGTGTAAAGCCAAAAGCCATTTTCCCAACAAATTTAACAAAACGGGTAAAGAAAATAAAGATTCCCCGCTTATGCATGGGCTACTTGTTAACTTGAATTATTTCACCCACGTAAAAATTTAATGATGGCACGACAAAATTCGGGCAAATCATCGGGATTGCGGCTGGAAATCATATTTCCGTCAACGACCACGGATTGGTTCACCCAAGTCGCCCCGGCATTCTCCAAATCATCCTTAATGCCTGGCGTTGAAGTGCAGGTGTGTCCTTTCATAATTCCGGCCGAGATCGCAATCCACCCGCCGTGACAAATATGAGCGACTAGTTTACCATCCTGATGAATCTGGCGCGTTAATGCTTTGACTTTTTCCGAACGACGCAATCGATCCGGTGCAAATCCGCCCGAAAGAATCACTCCGTCAAAATCTTCCGCTTTTACATCGTCAATGGCAACCGAAGTTTGAAATGGGTAACCGTGCTTACCATGATACACCTTGTCGGGTTGAGGCGCAGCCACAACCACCTCGGCTCCGGCTTCGGTTAAACGAATTTTAGGATAAAGCAATTCAAGATCTTCGTATAAATCTTCAACAAACATCAAAATACGTTTGCCGGAAAGCTCCATGGTAATTTTCCCCCGTTTAGATTCCTGGCCTCGAAATCTGAGAGTTTATCTCTAATATTTTTAGTTGTTTTTTTATTTCTTAACCCATCCCCTACCCCCTTACCTGATACTTCAGGGAAGGGGAATTAAGGCGGCAAATGGTTTCTAAATTTCAAATATTTTTACTTAGCGTTTAAAAAATTAACTTACGTTCATTAGTCGTGCTTTACGCCGGTCAATATAATCAAAAGTGAATTTGTAAATCAATAAAAGGAAAAAGGCCAGAAATCCCACGCCTGCGTAAAAATACCAAATATAATGGGCATGGGTGTAGGCCGTCGCCATTTGAGCCTGCGTTAACGTATGCGGATCGGGACAATATTTATCCAAAAGATAGCCGCTGGAAACAAAGGCAAACAGGTTGGCAAAATAGGTTGTCAAATTTTGGTAGCCCAGATAAAGGCCTTCCTCACCTTTGGGCGCCTGCTTGGAAGCATACTCTAAAAAGCGCGGCGAAAGGAAAGTTTCGGCCAGACCTTGCAAAGCAATACCGATAATTAAAGTCACGGTAATCGGGTGCAAAGCAAACAAACCCAATATTTCCACGTGATTACCACCGGCCCAACGGGTAAGTATCGGACTTAAAGAAATGGTCAAGGAAGAAAACGGAATAATCAGCAGAGCAATGCCTATCGAACTGACCGGCGAAATTTTACGAACCAGATGGGTAACCGGCACCACCAATAGCACCACGACCAAAGGGTTGATATTGGCCAACCATTCCGGCGAAGCATGCTCGCCCACCAAACGCAAGGTGTATTTGGGCATGGTGGCGTAGAGCTGGTGCTGAATCGCCCAGAATCCGGCAACGATCAAAATGAGCAACATGAAACGCACATTTTTCAAAACGCGCACTAAGCCGTTCATTACTTCTTTAAAGCTTTTCCCCTGGCCGCTTGTGTCCAAATCTTTGTACCAAATAAAAACAATGATCAAGGCCATGAATGCCACAATGGCCGCGTAAATATTGATGTAACGCAGTCCCAGATCAACGCGCAAGGGTTTGGCAATGGTCTTGCCCAAAAAGGCGCCGATGTTCACCATCATATAAAAAATGGAATAGGCCCTGGCGCGATTTTTTTCGTCCGAGGCTTTGGCTACCGTGCCCGAGATGATGGGTTTGACAAAAGCGCCGCCCATCATGATCAAAGCCAGCGCCGTTACGGCCACCAATTTGGTCGGCCAAAGGCCCAATAGCAGATAACCGGTACTTAGCAAGGCAAAGGCTAAAATCAGCGCCTTGCGAAAACCCATTTTGTCCGAAAGGGCGCCGTTAAAGGTGGGCATCATATAAATAAGAGAAGCAAAAAGGCCGGACACCCAACCGGTTTCCACATCGGTAAAACCGACCTCTCGGGTCAGGTAAACCGCCAACACGATGAACATGCCGTAATAGGCCGCACGCTCGAACAATTCAATGACATTTGCCGTCCAAAATTCACGAGGAAATTTCCAGGTTAATTTTTCTTCCGCCACACAACTCTCCTTTTTTTTATTGGGAACTGGGAATTGGTTGATTGGTTAAGAGTTAAGAGTTAAGGGTGTAAGGGTTAAGGGTTAAATCGTTATCTGTTATTCGTATATGCGTTAACCGTTATCCGTATATTCCGTTAAGCATGTGTTTGTGCACTTGTCCGATTCAGGCGGAATGTCTGGCGCGTGGTCGGCGTCTCGATACCAACCGATCGCGTCCGGTTCCCGAGTAGTCCGCCTCAGGCGGGCGTATCGAGGGACGGACGCCCCACTGGCTGCCCAAATTACGATTTACGAATAACGCTTTTCACACTCAACCAATATCCGAATACGATCCCATTTAAGCATTATCTACTCGTTGATTAGTACCTCAGTTGCGATCGGTGCCTCGATACATTTCGCCTTAATCATGTTGGCCTTTAAAATAATCTGCCAACTCATCGGCGAAACACTCGGCAACCGCCCCCCCGCCGGTTTCCCAAACAACGATTTACGATTAACGAATAACGGATATACGGATACACGAATAACGCCTTCCGCTTAACCTTTCAACTCTTAACACTTAACCCTTTCCCAATCACCTCTCCACCGCCTTGACCTTCTGCTCATATTCTTTGTAATCGTAAATGCCCACTTCATCGTAAGGTAAATGCGGTTTGATCAATTCGTCAATGGCCTTGGCCTGCTTTAGTAATTCTTCCAACTTTTGCAACGGCAACATGCTTGCCGCATCGCATAAAGCGCCGTCGCAGTCGGGATGCGTTTCAATGAACAGGGCATCCACTCCGGCCGCCACACCGGCGCGCGTCAATCCGAAAATAAATTCCTTGGCGCCGCCGCGACGATCGCTGCTGCTCACGCCGTACTTACGAATGGCATGGGTGGTGTCCAAAACCACCGGATAGCCCAAATCACGCATGATCTTCAAATTGCGCATGTCGATAATCAAATTATGGTAACCGAAGAACGTGCCACGTTCGGTCAACAGAATTTGATCGTTGCCTTCGCCGTTGATTTTATTGATGGCCGTTTGCATGTCCGATGCCGCCAAAAATTGGCCTTTTTTTACGTTGATCACTTTACCCGTTTTGGCCACGGCCAACAGCAACGAAGTTTGCATGGAAAGAAAAGCGGGAATCTGAATCACGTCCAGAACCTCGGCGCAGGCCGGCGCATCATGCTGATCGTGAATATCGGAAAGCACGGGAATGCCGAATTCTTCCTTAACTTTTTGCAGAATACGCAACCCCTTTTCCAGGCCAGGGCCTTGATAGCTTTTAGCCGACGAGCGATTGTCTTTTAAATAAGAAGATTTAAAGATTAAGGGCATGCCCAAACGATCAGCAATGGCTTTGACCTTTTCCGCCGTACCCAACACAATGTCTTCGCTCTCGATAACACAAGGGCCTGCAATCAAGGCCAACGGGTGCCCTTCGCCAATGGCGATATCACCCACATGTATGGTTTTCATATTCATCCTCCAAACGATTTATTTTTCCTTTTTCCTTTTTCCTTTTATCTTGGCAACCTTACGCCCATCCCGAAGGCCACAAACCAGTCCGCCGCTTGCGTATTCAGACCTTTGCCTCCGTAGATATAAGCAATGGTGTTGCGTTTAATTAGCAAATTCAGGCCGCCGTCAAAATACATTTCCGCTCTTTTGTTAACCTGATGCTTATCCGTAAATTCAATAAAAGCGGATGTCTGTGGTGAAAATTCCACATGCAACGACAGTGCGTAAAAATATTGTAAAAAATTTTGATCGCGGTAACTGATCGCCACATTGTAATTCAGGCTGGCCGCCTCGCTTAACGGATGGGAAGCTAACAGGGCAATTCCAGGCTCAACGTATTTGGAAACAACCGTCTCCGAGCCAACGGGAAGATCCGCTTGAACAAGGAGTGAGGCATTGGGCAACAAACCGTGTTTATGTTCCAAAAAATGCCATTTGCTTCCGAGAGAGATTCCTTGTATTGTGGCAACGCTGCTCTTCATCCCAAGATTTTTATCCCGTTGGTACAGAAAGCCGCTGCCCAAGCGCAGCTCCAATTTTTTACTTAGGCTGAAACGAATGAGCGTATTGGCGAATTGAAATCGTTTCCGTTCCAAATTGGGTTGATCCGGAAATTTCGAATCCTGCTGATACGAAAGTTTGCTTTCTATTTGCAAGCGGTACTTACGTACGGTTTGATAATTATTGCTCAGTCCCGGTTGATCGACTTTAATCGCCCCGTAATATTGGGCGAAAACAAATTGTACCCCTAGAAGGGTTATCAAAAGAGCAAATAACGAGCGCATAGTTCCTCCCTGCCAAAATTTATTGCATTCCCGAATTTTCAATGATCGCCGGAGTTACGTACAAATGCAGCGCGTCCGTAAACGGCTTAATCATTAATTAAATAAATGTACGAAGACGAGGGGATAAAATCAAAGGAGCATCTTTGGGAACTGGGAACTGGGAGCTGAGGAAAAGTTAAGAGTATAAGGGTTAAGGGAAACGTTATTCGTTATTCGTTATTCGTTATTCGTATATTCGTTAATTGTAATTGTTCTCTAAAATCGGGGTCGGCAGGAATATCACAGTCTTAGGTTGGTATATTTTCAAATTGCCGGCCCCTTCGTCACTTGGAACTTGGATATTCCGTGTTGGACATTGGATATTTAAAATTCTATTTTCAATACACAATGCGGGATACGCGTAATCAATTGATTCCGTGTTTACCAAATCCGTTGAACGCCATAGGCATCAAAGATTTCATCGGCGCTGATTATCGGTAAATTTTCTTCAATCTGCTGGGCAATAATTAAACGATCGAATGGATCGCGGTGATGAAACGGTAATTTCTCTATTCTTAAAATATGGGGTAATTCAATATTCAGTATTTCAATATCATTGCCTCTAATGTGTTCTTCAACAAAATCTTCAAGCGGCATTTCAAAGGAAATCTTACCCAAACTGCTTTTTATGGCCAACTCCCACAAACTTGCCATACTGACAAAGATAGTATTCTGCTCATCCAAATAAAGCATTTTGGCACGCGCACTTAATTTTGGCGAATCCGTTACAATCCACAAAAGGGTATGCGTATCAATCAAATACTTCAACGCAGGTAGTCCTCAAAATCCTTTAACGGAGCATCAAAATCGGGAGCGATTTTTATTTTGCCTTTGGCCGAGCCCAATTTACGTTTTGCTTTTTTACCTTTAAGACGAACTAATTTCGCAACGGGTTTATTGCCTTTGGCAATGATTACCTCTTCACCGCTCATTACTTTTTGAATTAATTTGGATAAATGCGTCTTGGCTTCATGAATATTTATTTGATACATAATACACCTGCTTAGTCATTTTTTTGGCTAATTTAACTCAATATTCCGGAAATGCAAATTAAAGAACGCACGAATTTTGATTATTAAGATAGTGACATGTATTAATTGGGAATTGAGGGAAGGTTAAGAGTTAAGAGTATAAGGGTTAAGTGAAACGTTATTCGTTATTCGTATATTCGTTAATCGTGGATTGGTGAGATGTGGCGGTCGTTGCGATTAACATCATTACCTGCCGGTGACGCTTTGGAAGGGATTGCTTCACTCTCCCGCTCGCAGGCTCGCGGGATCGTTCGCAATGACAGCCCTTTACGATTAACGAATATACGAATAACGGATACACGAATAACATTTCACTTAACCCTTATACCCTTAACTTTCCCTTAGTTCCCAGTTCCGAATTCCCAATTACTAAGGCCGTTGCTACTTTTGAGGAGATTCTTCGCTCCGCTCATAATGACACCTCTTCTTTTTTCCTTTTTCCTTTTTCCTTTTTCTTTTGTCATTTGTCTTTTGTCCTTTGTCATTTGCCCTTTGTCTTTTTTCTTCGTATATTACCGACCGACGGGTCGGTCAAATTAAACACCGGTATTTCAATGCCTAAAATTATCAATCGCCAAGAAAAGAAGGAACTCATTTTGCAGGCGGCCTTGAAGGTCTTTTCCGAAAAAGGGTTCAACGCCACCAAAATGATCGATATTGCCAATCAGGCCGGAATCGGCAAAGGCACCATTTACGAATATTTCAAAAACAAAGAAGACATCCTTTCCGAATTGTTCGCTTTCCTGTTTCGCGATTTTGATCAGCAGTTCCGCAAAGCGCTCGAA
>JALWEA010000297.1 GCA_027039465.1 Calditrichia bacterium
CTCCTACAATGACATCCGGCCATTACCCCTTTTATTTCAACAACTCAACAAACCGTCACAAATACTTAGGCACCCCTCCATGTTGAAAATCCCGAGCATCGGGGCGTTAGCAGGGAGGAGCCGGGGGTGGGTTTTAAGGCAACTCATGTCACTGCCTTAATAATCCGTGGCGCCAGCCATGATTCCCGGCCTCGCAATGACAAGACTGGGAATCACATCAATTAACGGGCGAACGCCACCGCTACACAAGCAATGATTCCCGAATAACGAATAACGAATAACGAATAACGGATAACGGATATACGAATAACGATTTTCCCATTCCACCATTCAACCCTTAACCCTTAACTCTTAACTCTTAACTCTTAACTTTAATCCTTAACCCTTCCCCATTTAACCAATCCCCTATTCAACAATTCAACTAAAAGGAGTACTCCCAATTCAGCCCGAACTTGATCCGCGTATTACCTCTTTCGGTTTTTTCGTAATAACTGTCTAACGACCAATAACGATTAATGCGATACTGCAGTCCGATTCGATTGCCTGCATCCCAGCTTAATCGCGGTGTGGGAATGCTGCTGCCGAAATGCGTGCGATATTCTACGTAAAGATCGCTGGTTAAATATTTGCCAAAAGCAATGGAAGCGTCGCTTAATCCGTTATTCAAACGCAAACGGTTTAAATCGATAAGCGATTTATTCGAACTGATCTCAACTTTATCCAAACCGGTCAGGCGCTCCGTTCCTCTTTCCACGGCAGTTAAAATCGAGGTGGTGGCAATATTTTCACCCACATTGCGCAGTGTCGAATCCACGTTGGATTGCAAGGTGGAAATATCGGTACCTAAAGTCAGCAAAGCAATTTTATCCAAATAGGACATGGTTAGTTCCTGTCCGTTTTCCAAAACACGAATGTCCTGATGCAAATTGGTCAAATCGCCGACCATGGAAAGTTCGAATGTGCGATTCCCGATAATTTTAAAGGCCTTAAAATCAATCGTCGGATTAATGGTCGGATTGTTTTTGAAATCAATCGTGGCCGATTCGACGACAAAATTTTGATTCCATGACGAATACTTACCGCCGGTAGATTCCAAGTGACCCTGAATACGTGGTTCGCTCGACGGCGGTTGCATGGTAACCTGCAGATCTCCCATGAAGGTAACACGGAAATTGTTGGTTAAATCCAACGGAGAACTGGTAACGACAAAATTGCCAGGAATTTGTAAATGCAGGTTCAAAGCCGTGTAGGGCGGGCCCGGAGTCGAAACGCCTTCGGAAAGATAAGCATTCCGCGCCAATTGTTTCAAATCGACTTCAAATACTCCTTTGGGAATGTAAAGATCGCCTTGTACCAAGATCGTGTCTTTACCCTGAATGGTCAAATTGTCCGTACTGACAATGGCCGAAACATTTTGAATAAAATAGTCAACGTAAAATTGATTCAATTTTATGCTTAAATCAATGGACGGCCTGGCAAGATCGGAAAGATCAATAGCGCCAAGCGCTTCTAGGGTACCTTCTTTTAAATTATGCTTACCCCAAGGTAAAAGGGAGGTTAGAAACGACCATGCTTTTTGCCAAAAATCTTTTTCTTCCATGGACTGAGCCGTAAATTGATTGATGTTTAGAATCGAATTGTCAATTTTTCCGTCAAATGTAACGTGTTTAATGGGATCGCGGATCATGGAAAGCAAAACCTGGCCATCCCGCAATTGAATGACGCCCTTTTGAATGGATGGATTGGACGGGGTGCCCCCAACGGTCAAATCGATAACATAAGGCCCTTGAACGGATTCTACGACGTTGTTCAAATTGCCCAAAAACAGCAATTGTCTGTCCTTGCTGTAAATATGAAGCTCAAACGGCTCGTTCTCTATTTTATCTTGGCTTCCGGTTAAAGATAAGCGGTATTTTTGCCAGCCTTTCGCCGTAAAATGGCTACTGTCCAAGATAACCGAGAAGTGATCAAGCATGATTAGATCGTTCTGATATTGTGCGGAAAGACGCAGCGAATCCCCATTAAATTCGTTAACGGCAAATTTGTCAACCCGAATTTCGGTATGAATTTGCGGATTGTTCACCAATCCCTTTACGGAAATTTCTCCTTCGGAGTTACCCCAAAACCGATGCAATCCTTTGAATAATTTGGCATATTGGTGCATGTTAAAATTATGCCAACTTAATGTGAAATCGGCTTTGGTATCTTTGATTAAATTGAAATTACTCCCGTTCAGTTGCATGTTAAAAACACCGTGCGCCCGAACAATCGATAGCTTGTTTTTCAAGTCCAACGAATCGATGCTGAGCCGGTTATTGGCAAACTGCCATTTGGACGTGAGTTTGCCCAAAGGTACATTGTGCATTTGCAGACTGTCGACCGTTAAATCTACTTCAAAATTAGGATCCGTAAACGGAGTCAAAATTTCGGCGTAACCGTTCAAACGACCCTTTAAGCCGAGATTGGCTTCGGTCATTTGTTCGAAGGGTGCGATCTGAACTTCTTTTAAGGTTAAAAACGTTTGCAAATCGCCCAAATCGAAATCGTAAAAACCGTCAATGATTAATTCGGATTGATGCGGCCCTTCGAATTCCCAACCTTCCAAAAGCGCTTCATTTCTATTCAAAGCCACCGATAGCGTATCTTTGGCCTTAATCCAGTAATTCTCATAGCGAATTTGAAAGGGGTACGCTTGTACGTTTAAACTGTCCGGCGTCCAGTGAGCCGCTATTGAAGTCCGGAAATAATTTTTTTTACTGATAAATTGCAAATCCCGAACCTCTACCAAATTTTTTTCCGTTTTTAACCGGAAGCTCACCCGATCGATGGGGAAGTTGCCCAAACTGCCGGAGGCGATTTTAAACTGACCGGAACCGCGCCGTTCTTTGGCCAATCCTTCAATAAACACATTAAATTTTAAGCTGTCCAAAATAAGGCCGTCATAATTCAGAGATGGCAGGAATAAATTCCCCGAAAAATTGGGATCGCGTAAAGGGCCGTAAAGGCGGATGCGTCCGTCAAATTTGCCCCGAAGGTCTTTGCCTCCCAAATCGCGTAAGAGATGATTTAAATGGTTGTCAAAAGTGAGTATTGAGAAGTCGATCCTTTTTTGTCGATTCATGGTGCCGGTCAGATAAAACTTAGCGCTATCATCAATTTGAATAAAGGACGGGCGTAAAAATTTTAAAAATCCGTTTGAAGCGACCATCTTAAAACGTACGGAATCAATGGCGATGGTATCGATTAGGGAGCGCCGGAAGCGCAAGGAACCGAATCCGGTTAATTTACTCATATACAAATTGGATGCGTTTAAGTTCAAGCTTCCGTTCAAAAGTGTAACGGGCAGCGACGGCTCGGCAATATGAAGATTAATATTTCGGAAACGTACATTACCGATGATACGTTTGGCTTGGTTCCAATAGCCATGAGCTTGCAAAAATCCGGCATTCGATCTAACAAGACATTGATCCAGAAAAATTTCCCCGCGATCGTAGCGTCCCTGAAAGGAGAAGTTTTGAATTTGTCGTTGATCCAATTGGGCCTGAAGCTTGCCCTGCACACCAAAATGCACCGGAATGCCGCTTACGGATAATTCACCCTTGACAAAACCTTTTTTGAAAAGGGGTACACCGGCTTGTTGCGTAAATTCGTTCACATCGATGTAAAATCGGGTTAAATTAAAATTTATGCCCGAAATTGGATCCAGCAAAGCGTTGAAAGAAAGACTCGATTTTGCCGTATGTAATTCACCCTGATTGATATTAATACCCGATGAATCGCCTTTCAACACAAAGGAAAAGCTTTGCAATTTCAGATTACGTTCCTGCCACTCTCCGCGTAAATCGGTAAGCATCATAAAAACGGCTTCCGGTTGTAAGCGCAATCGGGCTAAATCCAATTGAATGTTTTTAAAGGTAAGGGGACGGTCTTGGATGCGCAAAGAAGAAGCCGCTATTTGCAAGTTTTTAATGTCCAAAAAGGGAAGATCACCCAATAATTGTTTGGGTAAGTAATGCTTTTGCAATTCGGCTAGGAGCGAATCCGGAGAAAAAGGCGGTTCCGGTTGCGTGGCTTTGGCCGGAGGGGGCAATGCAATTTGCAGGTGGTCCACAATGGCGCGCGAAATTTCCACTTTATTTTTCAGCAAAGGCAAGAGACGATATTCCAATTGCAGATAATCGGCCGAAATACCAAGACCGGACGATGTTGTGATTTTTAAGTTTTTTATTTTGATGGTGTGAATCAAACTGCCGGAGAGTTCATCATATTCAATGCGTGCCTTGCCCCGCAAAGCATGATCCAGATAGGCTTTGGCGCTGTCGGTTACAACTTGAGTTTGCCATTGCAGAATCACCAGCAATAAAATGACAAAACTCAGGCTCAGAATTGTCCAGAAGAGAATTTTTCGCAAAATGCGCCAAACGTTCATGCCAAAATCTTTTCTTTAAAGGTTAATGTTCCTTTGAAGCTAATTTATTGAATTATTTTCAAAATCGGAAGTTCCGTGAAATGATTTAGAAATTTAAATGAGGAAGGGCCATAGCGATAAAAAATAACCCATCTCCGAAAATTTAAAGATGGGTTGAGTTATTTTTAGTAAGATATTTTAATCGGGCGCCAAAATTACCACCTTAGCTGCCAGCCCTCTTTGGCCAATTCCGTATTCGGGAAAAGTTTTTTGGCCTTTTTTTCGATTTCAAACAGTGCCTTGTCATCATTGTTTGGGTCATGATGAAAAAGCAGTAGTTTTTGCACTTCGGCTTGATTCGCTGCATCGCAGGCCATGGTAAAACTGCTGTGTCCGTATCCGCAGAATTGGTGATATTGCTCTTCGGTATACTGAGCGTCGTGAATCAACAAATCGGCGTTTTTGGCAAATTGGATTAAACGATGGTCACCGCCCTGGTAACCTTCGATATCCGTAGCAAAAACAATTTTTTTGTCGTTCCATTCAACGCGATACAAAAAGGAACCGTCTTTGGGATGGAAGTAATATTTCATTGTATGAATACGGAAGTTGCCGGTTTCAATGGAATCGGTGCGTACATCGCCGATGTGGGGCAAGGTATCGTCTTCATTGAAATACAGAAACAGATTTTCGGAAAGGTTGTAAAAACTTTTTTGACTGCGGAACTCATCCATAGTCAACGGAAAGTATTGGGGCAGCACTTGTGTGCGTAAAATTTCTTCGAAGCTTACGCCAACGGTAGGAGGCCCGATCAAATGTAAATGCACTTGGGGCATGTAAATCGGCGCAAAGAAAGGCAGACCCAATAAGTGATCGATATGGGTGTGGGTAAACATGATCGTAATGTGAAATGCCTCGTTATGTTCTTTTTGATGCGCCAGAATTTCGGGAACCAATTTTTTGCCTAACGGAATAATTCCGCTACCCGCATCCAAGATAACGACTTGATTCGGCGTGCGAGCCATGACACATGTGGTATTGCCACCGATTTTTGTTCCTTCCGACGGTGCAATAGGATAGCTTCCTCGTACTCCGTAAATTTCAAAAAGAAAATTGTATCCGTTCATATAAAACCTTTCTTCAAAGAATTTGGGCGGTTAAGAGCCGGATTCAAGGCGTTTTATTTGGTCTCTGATTTTAGCCGCTTTTTCATATTCTTCTTTTTCAACCGCTTTTTTCAGTTGTTCACGCAGTTGTTCGAGCTCATCTTCTTTGGAGCGGTAAATATAGCTTTTTTTATGAGCATCAACCTCATCTTCTTCCGGAATGTAGGAAGCTTCTTCCATGACCATATCTTCGACATAAATCGGTGTGCCTAAACGAAGCGCAAGTGCAATGGCGTCGCTCGGCCGTGAATCGATTTCGTATTGCTGACCGGCAAAAGTTAATTTGATAATGGCATAGTAGGTGTTGTCTTTTAAATCGGTAATAATAACCTGATCCATGGAAATGCCTAAAATCTCCATCATATTTGCCGTCAGGTCGTGTGTAATGGGACGGGGCGGTTTTAGGTTCTCAAGAGCCAGAGCAATGGATTGAGCCTCATATTCTCCGATAACAATGGGTAAGGCACGATTGCCGTTTTGTTCTTTTAAAATAATCCCGCTTGCCTGTGATTGAGTCATAAACAGCCCATTAACGCGGACTTCTACCATATTGCACCCCGATGATTAAAATTCACTTTAAATAGCCTCCACAGCTTTTATTTCAGGTATTTGCATTTTAAGAATACGTTCAATGCCTTGTTTTAAAGTAATCTGCGACATGGGACAACCGCCGCAGGCTCCGGCCAAGTGTACATACACCACATTGTCGTCATCGATCCGAATAAATTTGATATCCCCGCCGTCTGCCTGCAGACCCGGTCGAATGGTATCCAGAACCTTTAAAACTTTTTCTTTGAGCATTGATTTACAGCCTCACTGCCTAATTTCTTCCAAAAGTTTAAAAAATAAAAATTCAAAGTCAAATACTTTTAACGATAACAATTATCTATGTGATCGGGGACACGGCTATTTTCTTTAGATAAAAGAATATGCGTATTAGAAAGTTCCTTTAATTATTATCAATAAATTACAAAATTTGCAGAAGAAAAATGAAAAAATAATCACAAAAACAGATTTATTTTCGTTCGATCTTCATACATTATTTCAAAAAAAATTGATAGTAACTTTTGCTCATTGTTCGATTTGATTTGTCTCCGATCTCATCCCTGGCGATTTCAATTTGTTAAAATATCTAAAACGTTGCGCTGTTGCGATTTAATTCATCGATAGACGCTTCCACGGAATCTCTGACTTCAAAAATGCGCGAAAGTTGAGAAATCGTCATAACGCTGCGCACTTTATCCGAAAGGGAAGCCAAAATTAATTTGCCGTCTTTTTCGGTAATTAATTTATAAGCACGAACCAGTGCACCAATGCCCTGGCTGTTAATCCATCGGGTATGCGCCATATCCAAAACAATGCGTTTAAAACCTTCGGCAAGCAAATCGGCTACGGTCTTAAACAGTTTATCGGTATCCGGAGGTCCCATCAATGCACCGGACAACTTTAGAACGGCTACTTTCATGTGAATGGATTTTTTTATCTTCATGGGAATCCCTTCCGTTTTGCCAATATTCTAAATAACAATGTCGGATTCCCTGTGAAAAACTTCAATGATATTTATCACGGAAGTTTTGATAATTCGATTAGGATTTGTTGATGAATTTTGTCGATACCTTTGTAAGAACCGTTAAAATTATTGGCAATAAAGGAGAAGACGATTTGATCACCGGATAAATCATGCAAGTACCCGGAATGACTCCGAACGCGTTCGATAAGGCCCGATTTTATGTGTGCGTTAAAGGCCAGCGGCGTCCCCTTGCCCCAATTCTTAAAATAACCGATATCATTGGGATCGCCCGTGATTGCCAAAGAATTGTAAAAAGTTTTAAAACAAGGCTGGCGCGTCATTCGGATTAAGTAATCGACCATTAGGCGCGGAGTAACGGTATTGGTGCGTGAAAGGCCGCTGCCGTCGGATAAATGTAATCCGTTAACCGGTACGCCCATTTCCATTAGATTTTTGCGAATAATTTTCAATCCGTCGGCTGTTGTGCCCGGGTCGCCGGAATGAACGGAAAGCTGTTTTGCCAACAGTTCGCAATACAAATTAATGCTGCGTTTATTGGTTTGGTACACAATGTTTTTGAGCGGCGGCGATTGTTGTTCCGCCAATAGCGTTGCCTTGGAATATTCTACGGGCATCTTTAATCGTAGAGCCGATTGGCTGACCGTAATCCCGTGTTTTTGTAAGTATTGTTGTAAATATTGGGCGGCAAACAAGGTGGGGTCCGGTATGGCACCTTTGATGGAAAAAGTGTCCACACCGGCAGGGATCGTACCGGTAACATACGCGTCGAATTGCCCGGGAGCGCAGTAAATATAGCCGTTATCTCCGCTGCCTTTGGCGCCGGTTTTAACGTAATTGGTAAACGTTAATCCAGGAATTGAAGGACGCGTACCTAAAATTTCCGTGGGATCTCCCTGTTTTTTACCAGGTGCAAAAACAAGACGGTATAAATTATTATGAATGGTCAGCGCCGGAGAAGAAGCTCCGTAATAATTACCCATATCCACCCAGACCCAGTTGTCGGGAATGGTGCGGTCGGCAAAAAGCAAATCGTCACCGAAAATACGCCCGTTAATTTTGCGAATTCCGGCCTCTTTAAAGGCAAGCATCCAGCTTTCCATTAATTCATTTAGCCCGGGACTGTCCGGCACTAAATTTGAGCCTAAGGTCGGATCTCCACCGCCCACAATGTACACGTTGCCTTGTAAAATACCATCGGCGTCAATTTGGCCGTCATAATAAAGCCGAGTCGTAAAACGGAAGTCTTCTCCCAATTTCATGAGCGCCGTACCGGTGGTTAAAATCTTTTGCCCGGAAGCCGGGGCCAATGCAAATTGCGAATTGTGATTGATTAAAACTTTGCCGGATTTTGAGTAGACGGCGTACAATCCCCATTGGGCATTGGAGAGCAATGTGTCCTTTTCCGCCTTATTGATGATTGCTTGTATTTGTTTTAAAGTTTGCGCGGGCAGGACGGCAAATAATCCTAAAAGAAATAAAAGAAGAATAGATCGGCGCATAATAATTCTCCGTGAAAAAGTTGTATTGATGAAATTTAAGGGAAGACGTCATAAAAACAAAGCAAAATATAAAACATCGTTTAGTGGGAATAATGCGATTCCGCAATTCGCAAATTACGAGTTATTCTTTTTAGCCCTGAGCATTTACGCTCTCTATTTGAGCAGAACAATAGGATGAATACTGAAATTATTATGAATCTGCAAACGTACAAAGTAAATTCCCGCCGGTAATGATTTGGCTAACCAACGTACCCGGTAGAGCCCGGGCTTTCGCAATTCGTTTAATAACGTATCCACTCTTTGGCCCAAAACATTAAAGATGTCAAGGCGTACCATGGATGTTTTGTCAAGCTGAAATTCCAACGTTGTTTGCGGGTTAAAGGGATTGGGATAGGCTTTCAGCAAATCGCTTTGATTCGGAATAACGACCGGCTCCGTATTCATTCCGGTAGAAGGCTCGAATTCAAATGCGCCCAAATCCACACGATCTCCCGGAAAATCCGTTCCTGTGTTCGGATCTCCCTTGTCAATGGCCGGAGAACTCTCGCGAAGCCGGTAATCGTAACCCGCTTCATCGACGAACATCGGGTCTTCTCCGGTGACATCATGCGGAGCGGGGAAGGTCTCTTTACATTGAAACCACCCGTTGTAATCGATTAATTTCACATCCTTCAAATCCGAAGTCGAGCCTTTGAATTTATTGGCTTTGTAAAAGATATTGTTTTCAATTGTTACACCGTCTGCGCCCCGGCTGGCAATCCAAAACAACGGTCCCGGTAAATTGGCAAAGGTATTGTTGATCAGCGTAAAATGATTTACGCCGTCCATTTGAATTCCGTAACCGTATTTGGATGTTTCGCCCCCGTCGGCGTGTAAATCGTGAATAACATTCCGTTCGATGCGAATGGTATCCACATCGCCCCCGCTAACACGGATTCCGCCATTGCTTTCGAAAATATCATTTCCATACACAAGCACGTTGTCCGTATCTTTGTTGATTTTCAGGGCCACCCCGTCGCTGTCTTCGGCCTTGTGAAAACCGTGCATTTTATTGTTACGAATGGTTAAATGGCGAGCCGCCTTTACGTCAATGGCGTTTTCACTATTGGAGCCAAGCGTTGTGTACAAATTATTACCTTCGATAATCGTACCGTAATTTTGATCGTTTTTATAAAGTTGAATGCAATCGCCTTTGCAATCAAAAATGGTATTATTGCGAATGACATTATCCACGCCTCCGTTTAAGATAATGCCGTGTGCATCGTATTGATCGTTGCGTACAAAATTGTGAATGGTGCATTGCTCGATGAGGTTATTACTGGCATTATTGGCATCAATTCCGTCTTTATGTCCGTTGGTAAGTTCGCAGCTCCGAAAAGTGATGTGGTCGCCTCGCAATTTAATCAGATCGTAAGACTTTCCGTCCATGTCAAAGATCAGGTTTTCAAAAACCCAATAAGCAGCGTAAATTCCAAATGATTTTTTCGGAATGATTTTTACCAATTCCCCAGGATAAGAAGTCACGACAATGGGATGTCCTTCTTTACCGGAAGCGGCCGAGGAGCTTAGGTAAAGTTCCTCCGAATATATTCGCGGAGGAGCGCTTGAATTCCCTCTGATAAACAGCGTATCGCCGGCCTGCAATTGCGTAAAGGCCTTTGCAATGGAAGTAAAGGGCTGGCTAATGGTACCATTCCCGGAATTATCAGCCGTATTATCCACATAATAAACGGAACCGGCCAAAGCGAGTTGTGATGTTAATAACAATATCAAAAGAAAGCGTTTCATATATTACCCCTAAGTGTAAAAAAAAGAAACATAGTTGCAATTATCCGTTTATGTTTTATCAAACAAACACGAATATTCAATGTAACCATGTACAATGCAAGTTTTAATTTGCAAGATTTGTGCCTGTTGTTGATGATGATTTTCGGTTTGACATTATTGTTTTAACTTATTATTATAAGCAAGGTATTAACTTATAATTATTTAGGCGGAAATTTGCATTAATTTCAACTTTCGTGATTTTATCTTTAAATCTAAAATGTCGGATTAAAATTGTATTTTATTTGTCTTATGGATTGATTTCCAATATTTAATGAAACGTGTATCAAATCCGGAATAATCTCCTCAATAGGAAAAGGGGCGTTCGTATGATGGATAAAAAGATTCTCACCCTTCCCCGCATCATTGCAAGTTTTCTTATTTTAATCACTCTTTTTTCATTTTCGTTTGGTCAGCAAATGCGTTGGTACAAACATTATTATTTGGGTCTTCAGGCAATGAAAAGCGGTAACTACAAGGTAGCAGCCAAACATTTCCATTCCTGTTTACGGGTAAGGAGCGCAGACAAGAAAAAAATTCGTGCTTACGGCACCATTTTTATCGAATACTACCCGCATCGGGAATTGGGAATTTGTCTGTATTATTTGGGACAACCGGAATTAGCCCGAAAGCAATTGCGTATTTCATTGCAACAGGCGCCGAGCAAGCGCGCACGCGAGTATCTGCAAAAAATCGAATCCGGTGATGTCATTAAAAGAGGGGCGGTACCGCAGCAAGAGCAGACAGGCGGTTTTACGCAAAACGAGCAAAAACCGCCGGCAACACCGCAAGCTTCGCAACAATCTTCGAATACATCGCCGTCATTGGGGGAAATCGGTGAACGGATGAGTATTGCCGTGCTTCCGTTTTCAAGCCAGGGTATTGGCGGTGAGCTGAACGGAGTGGATT
>JALWEA010000298.1:0-414 GCA_027039465.1 Calditrichia bacterium
TACTCTGAAATCTGCGATTGGCTTTGATTAAATACGTTTTTAACTGATCGTGCTCCAAAGGTAAATGCAACAAATAATTCACATGCGCTTTATTAATGGCCTGTTCAAAAGTTTGCAAATCAGTGGAGTCGGTTAACATGATGCGCTGCGTCCAGGTGTGATAATGCATCACGGAACGCAAAAATTCAATCCCCTTTAGATCATCGGTAATGATGGCAATGGCGCAAGGCGAATTTTCAATAACCGTCAAGTCTTGCATTTCCGCCAAGAACTGAGCTTGATGCACCACAATGCCCAAGTTTTGCAATGCTTTCACCAAATCAGGTTGAAAAGCATGGCTCGAGCGATACAAAACAACCTGTTCCGGTAAATGATTTTTTACTACCATAGTGCCTTCACTGTAAACTAAAGTTT
>JALWEA010000298.1:424-11331 GCA_027039465.1 Calditrichia bacterium
TTCCACGGCTGTTCATTTTTCCGTACCATTCGCCAACAAACCGGCTAAAACAAACAACCTCCCGAAAATGCGGCGGGAGGTTGCTGTTTTAAATAATTCTCGTCCGCTAACCAAAGGACTTTAACGGGTGTCATTTTTTAAAGCTGCAGCCACAAACTCCCGAAACAACGGATGCGCCTTAGCAACCCGCGATTTCAGCTCAGGATGGAACTGGCAGCCCACAAACCACGGGTGGTCGCGCAATTCGATCATTTCCACCAAATCACCGTCCGGCGAAAGAGCGCTGATGATCATGCCTGCATCTTCCAATTCCAAACGATAGCTGTTGTTGAATTCATAGCGATGCCGATGGCGCTCGGCAATTTCCGGCACGCCGTAGGCTTTGTAAGCCAAGGTATCTTTGCGTAATTTGGCGGGATAGCTTCCCAAACGCATGGTGCCGCCCATGCCTTTGATCGATTTTTGCTTTTCCATTAAATGGATGACCGGATTGGTGGTATTGGGATCGAATTCGGTGCTGTTGGCGTCTTTCTTCCCCAAAACATTACGCGCATATTCAATAACAGCGCATTGCAGGCCCAAACAAATACCGAAAAACGGGATCTTTTTTTCACGCGCATATTTAATGGCAGTCAACTTTCCTTCAATACCGCGTTCTCCGAAGCCGCCTGGCACCAAAATGCCCTGAACATCGCCTAATTTTTCTTCCACGTTTTTTTCGTTTAGGTCTTCCGTATTAATCCATTTTAATTCCACCCGCACGTCGTTTTCCATGCCTGCATGCTGAAAGGCAGCCATAATGCTTTTGTAGGCATCGTGCAAGGTAACATATTTACCGCAAATGGCAATTTTTACCGTACGTTTCGCTTTTTGATAGCGGGCGATTTTCTTACGCCACCATTCAATATCCAATTTACGCTTTTCCAGCCCTAATTTGGACAGCACCAATTCATCGAATTTCACTTCGGCATATTGTAAAGGCACTTCGTAAATCAAATCAACATCCAAGGCGTCAATCACCTCATTAGCTGAAACATTGCAGAAAAGGCCGATTTTTTGCTTCACATTTTCCGGCAGCGGTCGATCGGTACGGCACAACAGCATGTCCGGCTGCAAACCGATCTCGCGCAGACGCATGACCGAATGTTGGGTAGGCTTGGTTTTAAGTTCATTGGCACCGGCAATAAAAGGCACCAAAGTCAGATGAATAACCAGCGTATCGCCCGCCGGATGGTTCAGCCGAAATTGACGGATGGCTTCCAAAAAAGGCAAACTTTCAATATCGCCCACCGTACCTCCGATTTCCACAATGACAATATCGGCATCGGTTTTCTCTCCGACATTAATAATCTTCTGATTAATGGCATCGGTAACGTGCGGAATAACCTGAACGGTTGCACCCAAATAATCGCCGCGCCGTTCCTTTTGAATCACTTCGTAATAAATTTGACCGGCCGTAGCGTTATTGTCCCGCGTCATGTTCACATTTAAAAATCGTTCATAGTGTCCCAAGTCCAAATCGGTTTCCGCGCCGTCATCGGTAACGTAAACTTCCCCGTGCTGATAGGGACTCATGGTACCGGGATCCACATTAATGTATGGATCCAATTTTAGAATGGTTACTTTGTAACCGCGCGATTGCAGTAAAAAGCCCAATGAAGAACAGGCAATTCCTTTGCCTAAGGAAGAAACAACACCTCCGGTTAAAAAAATGTACTTACGTTTTTTCATAACTTCCTTACTGTTTTTCGTTTAAAATTTGATTTATTTTGCCCAAATCTTCAGGCGTGTCCACACTCAAAGACTCGTAATCGGTCTCGATGGTAAAAATGCGATGACCGTTTTCCAGAACGCGCAACTGCTCCAGTTTTTCCGCCTGCTCCAACCGTGCGGGCGGCCATTCGGTAAATTGCAATAAAAACGGTTTGCGGTAAGCGTAAATGCCGATGTGTTTAAAGTACGGAAACTGCTGCGGCCAATCTTTTTGATTGGGCACGTCACGTAAAAACGGGATAACCGAACGGCTAAAATAAAGTGCCCAGCCGTCTTTGTCGCGTACAACCCGCACTAAGTTGGCATCCGTCAAATCGTCGTAATTAGTAATGCGTTTGACCGGCGTGGCCAGTTGCACATCGTCCCGTTCCTTAAAAACTTGCGCTAAGGCATCTAACAATTGCGCTTGCACAAACGGCTCGTCGCCTTGCAGATTAATGACCACATCCACATCTTCGTTGCGTACGGCGTAAGCCACACGGTCGGTTCCCGATGGCAAAGAACTTGGCGTCATCACCGCCTGCCCGCCGAAGTTTTGCACCGTGTTTAAAATGCGTTCGTCATCGGTTGCCACCAAAACCCGGTCGATGGATTGCGCCTGCACGGCCTTTTCGTACACCCATTGGATCATCGGCTTCGGGCCAATCTTAGCCAAAGGCTTGCCCGGGAATCGCGATGAAGCATAACGAGCGGGAATAACACACCAAATTTTCATTTGTGGACAACTTTCGGAACGCTAAAATATTTTCCTTTTTTTTCGGGAGCATTGGCCAGAGCTTCTTCGGTCGTCAAAGAAGGCTGCCGAACATCGGGACGGAATACATTCTCCATTTGCAAAGGATGGGCCAACGGTGGCACATCTTCGGTATTCACTTCATTCAACTGATCCATGTATTCCAGAATTTTATTCAATTGGCCGGTCATGGTCGTTAATTCATCGTCGTTCAAGCGCAACTTCGCCAACCGCGCAATGTATTCCACATCTTTAATTGAAACAGACACAGTCTCTCCTAATTATAATTCCGAAAAGATAATTTTAACATCTTCACCCTAATAATTCAAGTTTAATTCCCTTGTAATAAAAAATCCCCATAACGGCATTAACACATCACCATGTGGCTTTCTCTTGACAGAATTAATTTGTTAGGTTCTACTTTATTTTTGAATATCCAAACTCAAATCGATTAGGAATTTGCTATAATTGCTTAAATTTTAATTAGAATTAATCATCCCCCATTACGATCCTTAAGAGCCCCACCGGTGATCCATCCGATTAAAGGGCTGGGATTACAGCAATCCCGGGCATTATTTCGTAACGATCGATCTGAAGAATCGCAAATGACTGTTCGGTAAGGTAAAAAACAAAAAAATGATTTTGAATGAATTCGGGAAAATATGCAACAAATGTTGGTTGGCCATTCCCGATCATTTTGACAACGTAAAATTGGACACATACTTAAATTATACCTAATCATTTACATGGGCTTTTTGTAATTACAAAACGAATGGATGATAGTGACGATATGGCAACCGATACCAACGATGATATTGTAATCGGGGTGACGCATGCGTCGCCCCGACGGAAAACGAAAAATAAAAAATTTGCATTCCGTTTCTACAAATAATAAAATGCAAAAAACATCGGAAGGCCGAATACAATGAACCGTCACACCATTATTAATATTCTGATTATGTTAATTTTGGGGTTAACCGCAATAATTAATTGTGAAAAGAAACCCATCGCACCTCAACGGGACAATCCCTTTGATCCCCAAAACATAAAAACCGGCGGTGATCCCTTTAAATTAACGGCCAAAATCGCCAATGGCGGTATTTTGCTGGAATGGAACAAACCGTCTGTGGACGATTTAAAATCTTTCAATATCTACCGCAGCGAGCAGGGAATCAGCGGTTATTCTAAATTGGAAAATGTAAACGCAAATACTACAAATTTTACCGATACCGATATTGCCAACGGCCACAGTTACTGGTATTTAGTTACTGCCGTAACCAATAACGGCAAAGAAAGCTCGCGCACCAACCTGGCGCCGGTGAACATTAATGCTAATCCGGTGCTAACCATTAACGGTGGTGCCACATACACCCCCACCCGGGACGTGGATCTGACCATTTTAGCCTCAACAGCCAGGCAAATAAAGCTAAGCAACTCAGCCGATTTTAACGGCGCCCAATGGGAAAGCTATGTCACCATCAAAAGTTGGGAATTACCAACCGGCGCCGGAGAAAAAACCGTGTATTTAAAAGTAAAATATGAAAACGGGCAGGAATCCCAACCCGTTTCGGCGACCATTAAGCCGCAACCCATGAATCCTTCCATCGTCATCATAGCAGATACAGTTGAATATACCCCAACACGCAACGTACCACTCAAACTTTCGGTAACCGGCGCCAAAATAAAGATGAAACTCAGCGAAGACTCTACCCTTAGCCGCGTTCAATGGCAAAATTACCAACCCAATCCGTTCTTCCAATTATCCGCCGGTGATGGCGTTAAAAAGGTTTACGCCAAATTTAAAAATGATTTTGAAATAGAATCGCAAAAGATGCAGGATGATATTATTTTTGATACAACTCCACCAACCCTTGTTTTAACCATAACACCGGATTCGGGCGTTGTAAATGAAACAACCTTTTGGTTTGATCCTACCGGCAGCAGCGACAATTTAACGCCACAGCAAGACCTTCGTGTACGCTTTGCCTATGAGAATGACGCCACATTTGATACGGATTGGATAAAATTACAAACAGCAAATTACAAATTTCAAGATGGCGGCGGAGATAGAGATGTTAAAATACAATTAAGGGATAAAGTTGGCTGGATATCAGAAACAATACAAACTATTTTTGTTAATACTCGGCCACTGGCAGAATTTTCGTATAAACAAACATCTCATTATACCCTAACAATGAAATTTAACGCATCAGCCAGCTATGATGATGAAGACGGCAGAAACCTGCAGTACCGGTGGGATTTTGACAACGACGGTGTGTTTGACACTAACTGGCTAATCCAGAATACTATCAGCCATGCTTATGACCATACCGGTACCTATTTGGTTAAATTAAGCGTGCGTGACCAGAACCGATTAACAGGGCAAAAAATACAAAAAATAAAGGTTAGACCGCCATTCATTAAAATGGTTTTTGTGGAGGGCGGAACCTTTCAAATGGGCGACACTTGGGGCGACGGTGGAAGCGATGAGAAACCGGTGCATACGGTTACCGTAGATAGCTTTTACATAGGTAAATACGAAGTGACCCAGCCGGAATATTTGTTAATTATGAAAAATAATCCTTCTCATTTTACTGGAGGAGGTGACTTCTTTCCCCACCCGGTTGAACAAGTAAGCTGGTATGACGCAGTGAATTTTTGTAACCAATTAAGCATACATGAAGGATTGGAGCCTTGCTACACCATAAAAGATACGGATGTTACATGTGATTTTACAAAAAATGGCTACCGCTTACCTACCGAAGCGGAATGGGAATATGCAGCCCGTGGCGGCAATCAGTCGCAAGGTTACAAATACAGCGGCAGCAATAATCCTGACGATGTGGCATGGTATTCTGATAACAGCGGAAACCAAACGCATGAAGTGGGAACTAAGCAGCCCAATGAACTGGGAATTTACGACATGACCGGTAATGTATGGGAATGGTGCTGGGATTGGTACGATTCGGAATATTACTCCAGCAGCCCGCAGGATAATCCTAAAGGTCCGGATAGTGGTACGCGTCGGGTGCTCCGCGGCGGCGGTTGGCTCTACCGCAGTGGTACACGTCTGGGAGTAGCCAATCGCAGTAGCGACTTTCCTTCCTACAGCCACTATGATATCGGTTTCCGTCTTGTGAGGAAAAAGTGACCGTTTAAGATTCTTAGTTTTTTACCTCTGGAATCTTGGACAATTTCATCCCGCAAGTCAAAGGAGGTGACTATTAGTGGGATAGCCATTGAAGAATTCATCCTGCTGGGAGCGGGATGCGAACGAACAAAGGGAAAGGCAAAACAATCCTATTATAAGTATTAAGGATTGTATCAATCGATTTCTTTGTGCTACTATTTGAAATCAAGGTGGCACAACCGGTTTCCGAATGTACCATCGTACTTGTTGGGGGTGAAGGATTCCCCTGAAAGATCAGACAATAAAAATCATCGTTGGACAAGCAAAATGTTCCAATTATCGGTAACATCGACGGAAATCCTTCGCCCCTGCGGGCATAAAATATAAAAAACATCGAAAGGTCGAATACAATGAACCGTCAGACCATTATTAATATCCTAATTATGACCATTTTGGTTTTAACCGCATTGATTAATTGTGAAAAGAATCCCACCGCACATCAAGAGGACAACCCCAGTAATCCCAAAAATTTATATGATAACATACCACATAAAATCATATTAACCGTTAACACATTAAATGGCATTACAAATGAAACCGAATTTATTTTTGACGCCTCTAAATCTTATGAAAATGAAAATAAAACTTTTCAACTTTTGGCTAAATGGGATTTAGATGGTGATGGAAATTATGATGAGGATTTAAAAAAGAATAATTTAATAAAACATAAAATTTATGACATTGGCGGGGGGAATAAAGTAATAAAATTACAGATAAGTTACGCTAAAGGCATAACTCTTGATACTTCATTTACTATTTTTGTCAACACCAGGCCTCAAGTGGCATTTACGGCAACAAGAGACAATAATAATTACCAAAAATATCATTTTGACGCTTCTGCCAGTACGGATTACGAAGACGGCCACAACCTGCAATACCGATGGGATTTTGACGGTGATGGGGCGTTTGAGACCAACTGGTTAACACAGGATACCATCAGTCATACTTTTGACCATTACGGAACCTACCGGACTCAATTACGCGTGCGCGATCAAAATTTGTTATACAATGAAAAATTAAAAGAAATAAATGTTAAATCATTTGTTAAAATGGTCTTTGTACAGGGTGGAACCTTTCGGATGGGCAATACCCTGGGTGGCGGAAATGGCGACGAAGAACCGATACATACAGTTACGGTGAACAGTTTTTATTTGGGCAAGTATGAAGTGACCAACGCCCAGGTAATAAATGTGTTCAACCGGGCTTTAGCTCAGGGTAAAATAACGGTTAGCAGTTCCACAATACAGAATGTCGAAGGGAATACACAGGAGTTATTGGATCTAGACGGCAGCAAATGTCAGATCAGCTATGACGAAAGCAGGCTTTATGTGAAAAATAATTTGGAAAATTATCCAGTTATTGAAATTACTTGGTACGGGGCGGCGGCTTTTTGTAATTATTTGAGCGAGCAAGAAGGCTTAACACCGGTGTACGATTTAAGTAACTGGACGGCGGACTGGAACGCCAACGGATACCGATTGCCCACTGAAGCCGAATGGGAATACGCGGCCAAGGGGGGCGCCAACGGCAATAATTACTCAAAATACAGCGGCAGCGATAATGCAGACGATGTGGCCTGGTATCGTGATAACTCTGACGCTCAAGGAAATTCGAATTTGTTAAATGGCAAAGGGACATTGCCTGTCGGCACAAAACAACCCAATGAACTGGGTATTTACGACATGAGTGGTAATGTGTGGGAATGGTGTTGGGATTGGTATGACCCCGACTATTACTCCCTAAGCCCGAAGTATAATCCGAAAGGTCCGGATGGTGGCTCAGACCGAGTGAAACGCAGCGGTAGTTGGTTCAACAAGGCCCAGTTAGTTCGAGTAACCCATCGCAGCAGAAGCTATCAGTCCAGCAGCAACGGCTACATCGGTTTCCGAATTTTGAGGACACGTTAAATCATGGATGATTTAATCCCGATTTGTGAATGGAAAGCAAGTGCATTTACCGGGATTAAATTTTAGTTTTTTAACTTTGAAATCCTGGGAGATTTCATCCCGCGATACGCAAGAAGTGACTTAAGGCCTGAACACACTTTTTTCTACCGTCAATCGGGTTTTGTTGATTCACCTTATCATCGCAATAACAAGTCGAGTTTTAGAAATTAAACTAAATGGAACAACAATATAAAAGGGTAAACTCATGAAATCATGGGGAGTACTATTCAGTATTTTCTTTCTGCTAATCGGAGTGCAAACACAGGCCCGGCAATTGGCTCATTTACGTATGATTGGCAAACCGCAAGAAACATCGGTAGAATTTGTGGGATCCAACCACCGTAATGTTAAAGGCCGCATTTACGCCATGGCTATATCCGTACGCAACGGCACAGATATTTATCTAAAAGGAATCAAACAAGGGCAAGCGGATAAGGAGTTGTGGTTTTACTCGGGCAAATATCAGCTAAAAATCCAATTAAATGGTTCTATGCCAAAAGAGCAACCCATTGCTGTAACAAAAAACCAATACAACACCTTTGCCTTTTCCCAGTTGAAAAATGCTTCTGTTTTTAATTTAGTTTTGCAACCGTCTTATGCTACGCTATTAATCAACAAAACCGATTATGGCAGCCGCTGTCAGGTGAAGTTAGCACCGGATATTTACAAAGTTGAAGTACTAGACAAAGGCTATTATCCCCAAAGCGCAACTATTACCGAACAACGCGGACAGTTGGTTAGTCGCGTGTACTGTTTGGTTCAACGCGTGGGCAAATTGCGTTTTTCGATTTTGCCCGTTTTTGCCGATGTGCTACTTAAACGCAACGGGCGGATTATCCAACGTTGGCGGGGATTAAAATTAATTAAAGATTTACCCATTGGACAGTACGAAATTATAGCTTCGGCCAATGGTTATTCTACGGTATATAAAACCATAAACATTTTGGAAAATCAAACGACAACCGTTGATCTCCGATTGGAAAAGGGCGTCTTTTTTACCGAAGCCCATCGCAACACCAGTGTCACCGGCCGGTTAAGATTAGCCATTTCACCATCTGACGCCAAAGTGACCATTGACGGTACGCCGGTAACGGACAATTATTTGATTCTACCGGCTGGCCAATACTATCTTGAATGCCAAAAATCAGGCTTTATCGGACAAAGCAAAACCGTTCAAATTAATCAAAATGCAGAAACGCGCCTTGAGATCAATTTAACTAAAAAATCAAAAGGCAGCGCCTTTACCCGTTCCTTTTTCTTCCCTGGTTGGGGGCAAAGCTACAAAGAAAATACGGGACGCGGTTGGTTGTACGGACTCTCTTTCTTAGCCAGCGCGGCCGGTGCCTATTATTTTACCGATCAGTACAACAAAACGGTTAAAGATTACAACGATATTCGCAGCCAATACGAAAATGCCGTGGATTACCAAAAGGTTTTAACCCTTGGTGATCAAATGGAACAAAAATACCAAAAGGTTCAGGACAACGAAAAAATGCGTAATTATTTTTACATGGCCACAGCCGGTATTTGGTTATTAAACGTTTTGGATGCGGCCCTCATGCCGCCTGGTTGGAAACGCTCGGACAAATACGCATTGGATTTTAAAGGAAACGCCGTGCAGTTGCAGGTGAGTTTGCGGTGATATGTGATATTGGCGAGGTTTTGTAGAGGCGAAGCATTTTCCAGATCAATCTGCCAACGACCCAAATTCTATGTTGCACAACCGGAATATTATCAGTGGAGAAAATAGTGACGAAAATGCTTCGCCCCTACCCATACCGCAACAATAAAAAAACAACAGGAATTCCAAATGCCCCATTACGATCCACAAAAACACCACCGTAGATCCATTCGATTAAAGGGCTGGGACTATAGCAATCCAGGACATTATTTCGTAACGATCGATCTGAAGAATCGCAAATGTCTGTTCGGTAAGGTAAGAGACAATAAAATGATTTTGAATGAATTTGGTAAAATCTGTAACGAATGTTGGTTGGCCATTCCCGATCATTTTGACAACGTAAAATTGGATACGTACCAAATTATGCCCAATCATTTGCATGGGATTATTGTTATTACCAAACGAATGGACGATGACGGAACGAATGGCAATGCGGTAGGGGCGACGCATGCGTCGCCCCTACAAAATGATTCGTCGCCCCTACAAAAAAACAACGACCAACATCCGCCATGCGGGCCTAAACCCGGTTCCCTTGGTGCCATCATCGGTTCATTCCGTTCGGCCGTTTCTAACCGCATTAATAAATTACGTCAAACACCCGGCGCCAAATTGTGGCAACGTGATTATTGGGAACATATAATCCGTAATGAAACCGAATTGCATCGTATCCGGCGATATATCATCAATAATCCGTTGAATTGGACGGATGACGATTGTTACGAAACGGAATGATCGATGGCTGCGGTGGTAATGTGGGGGCGAGGCATGCGTCGCCCCCACAAAATCATTCGCCGTCCCAACGAAAAACGCCCTACCAAACCGGTACGGTCTGTTTAAAAATTTGCGAATAGGTCTCGATGTGTTTTAACACCGAATCGCCTTGTGCCGTGGTCAACAAATGCGGTTGCCAATAATCCACCTGCACGGGAAAAAATTTTAATCGCCATTTCTGCGGGTGGCGGGTATTCAATTCCACCCGTAAAACTGCCGTTTGGTAATGCGGTTGATATCTTCCGCCGAAAATAAAATTACCCAATGAATAGATAATAGCTTTTCCTTTGTAAAGCTCCACCCCTTGTAGCACATGGGGATGGTGTCCCACAATCAAATCGGCTCCGTAGTCGATCACGCGATGAGCAAATTTGATTTGGTAAGGTTTCGGATAATGTTCCTTTTCAAAACCCCAGTGAAAAATCACAACCAAAAAATCCACCTTGGGCCGTAATGTGCGTACATCCCGATGAATTAATTTCAGCCTGCGTAATGCCGTTCCCGGATCATCATCCCCTGCCGGATGCGATTCCGAATGAGTGCGCACGCCGTAATAAGCCAAAAATCCAATTTTCACCCCTTTGCGTTCAAAAATCGCCGGTCGGTGCGCTTCGGCAAAATCAGCGCCGGCACCCACATAATGAATACCGGCATCCTTTAATGTACGGATGGTTTCCAGCAATCCGCAGGGGCCGTAATCGTAAATGTGGTTATTGGCCAAATTAGCCAAATCCACTCCGCCGTCTTGCAATACTTTTACGAATTCAGGCGGTGCTTTAAAGACAAACGGTTTTTCCCGTGCGCTGTCACAGG
>JALWEA010000299.1 GCA_027039465.1 Calditrichia bacterium
TTTTACCAATACCAGGCCCTTGAGGCGGTGGTAAGTTGATTTCGATAACCCCGACTTTAACAAACTCAGCACCGGCTAATAGCAATGGAATTAAAACGACCATTAGGTTCATAACCGGCCGTATGTCCAACTCCATTTCAAGTTCTTCGGTTTTTCGGCGCTTTGATGGTTCATAAGCCATGGAAGTTTCCTTCCTTTCATTTCATTAATTAACGATTTCCAGTAATCAAATTAATTAATTTGACAAGATGCTCATCCAAATCATCGATAATTTTATTCGTACGGTTGGAAATGTACGTATAGGCAATCAATGTCGGAATAGCAACCATCAAACCGAAAATCGTTGTATTCATAGCGGCAGCAATACCTTTTGCCAACAAACGCGATTTATCTTCTTCGGAAACCGTTTTACTACCAACCGCAGCAAATGAAATAATCAAACCGTAAATCGTACCCATAAGACCGGTTAATGTGGCAACATTTGCCAACATGGAAAGATAACTCGTCCGTTCCTTCAGCTTTGGAATTACTTCCAAGGTGCCCTCATCAACAGCGTTTTGAATAGCACGGAAATCCAATGCTTCACTTTCATTCGCGCGTTTTAACCCTCTTAATACCACATAAGGCAATGCTTTTTGCTTACCTTTTTCGCACAATTCAATTGCTCGCTCGATATTTCCACCAGCGACTAACTTGCGAATTTCCGCCATAAATTTATCCGCATTTACATTGGATTTCACAAGAATAAAATAGAGACGCTCGATGGTAATAGCCAAAGCGATAGCTCCGAAGAGAGCGATTGTATACATAAATAAATAACCTTCGGAACTGGTTTTAAACGCTTCACCAAATTGAGCCATGAACATGAACTATACCCTCCTTAAATTTTACCTTAATTTTTTCATTAATTGTTCAATGTCTATTCTATAATACTCGGCAAAATCCGAGCGTGGCTTTAAGTTTATTTTTTCATCTTCACCAATCAATTCTTTATGAAATGACCGATCGATTTTCACATCGTCAAACTCGGGTTTAATCCTTTGAGAGTATATTTGCACCTGTGGCGTTTCTATTTTGATCTTCACCTCTGTGGCACCCAAGTCAATAACCTGATTCGGATTATTACCCTTCTGTGGTTTGTTTTGTGCATAAAGCCCAAAACTTAACCCAAGCACAAATATCAGCAAAATATTCCATTTAAATTTCATCATCGCATCTCTCCTTTAAAAGAGATCCTGTCTTTATTCAAGACATTAATTGTTCTGAGAATGGAAGGCGGCACGATAATCTTTTTGGGATGTGCCATTTCTTCCGCTTTTTTCAAGATATCTTCCGGCAGAATTTCCAAATATCCGTAAACTTTCAATCCGCCGCGCGTCATATCCCGATCTTCGACATCAACCGCTATAACATTCTTACCCTTTTTAAGGTAGATATCAAACGTCGAGAAATCAAGCGTATCCAACACGGAGTAATCATTCTTTTCATCATCCAACAAATATTCGCCATTCAGATAAATTCTGAAATCTTCATCGGCTGTAATATAAATAACGCCTTTAACGGGTTTTCCGTTCACATAAAATGTTTTACGGAAGAAGACGAGCGTATCGGGTTGAGAAGTATTCGCCATTGTATTTAAACTGTCGGATTGAAGCGTAGAATCCTGAAACGCAGTTGTATCATTGGCCGAATTTTGAACACCGCTAAGAGGAGGCCAGATAGCATCCGGATTTACTCCAAGTTCTTCAAATTGATTTTGATAGCTAACCATTACTTGGGGATGCGCCCAACTTGAATCGTTGAAATCAACCTTGTTCCACTGTTCGGGATAATAAGTTGTCGAATATACCCAGGTCGAATCGCTCTGAATTACCAGCTTTTCTTTCTCCACTTCGGAGGCATATTTCAAAGGATCAAGTTGTAATAATTTGTAAATGAGTTTATTGACCCAGATATTTCTAATATTATATCTCTTTTTCGCATCATAAGCGGCGTCCAGAACTTCTCTGGAATGGCCGTTTAGCATAACAAAGTAGTTTTCGAAGAAACCGGCAGCATCGTCATAGTTATAATTTTGGGTGGAATCGAATCGTGCTTGATAGTATGCCGAACGCGCCTTGGCCGAATCCGCCAGCACCGCCATTTTATCCGTAATTTCAATAGCCAGACGCACCAAATCATTTTTCGTCGTTTTGATCAAATCATTGACAATATTATTATTGTTAGCAAGATCCAATGAATTTTCATAGGATTTTATGGAAGCTAAGCTCAATTCTTTCGAGAGATCAATTAATTGACTGGCATTATTATCTACCACAAAATAATCTTCACCGTCTGCATTTACCGTACCATACTTTTGTTCAATCAAATCTTCCAACTTCTTAATCTCATTTTTGTACCGATCTAACGAGAAGAAAGCAAGATTCTGATATTGTTCGCCCAAAACATTCGAAATCAGCAAGATTTGTCGCTTTGATTCTTCAACATATTTGTTCGAAAGTCCCAGGGCTTTGGATTCCTGCAAATTACGTAAATGCGCATTAATTGTTTTTTGGATGGCAGGCAAAGCTACTTTTTGCAAAACCTGATATTTGTAAACCAACGTTTCGATCGGCTTTTTGTATGGCGATTTTATGGCAATGGCTTTATACACGTTTTGTGCCGTTAATTCAGCCTCTTTAAAGAGTAATTCCGAAATTTTGGTCTTTGCTTTTTCATGCCATTTAATAGCCAAATCTCGCGTGGAATCCACAGCAGCCACGCGCGAAACTGCCAGCGCGCTGGTATCCTGAACCGCAGCCGTGTCACGAGGCGCATTTAAATCAATACCGAGTTTTTGCGCCAGAACCGGAATTTTATCAACAACCATTTTATATTGATCAACGGCCTTGTCATACAAAGCATAACCCTGATCATTGATGGTTTTTCTAGCCACGAACTTTTTATCTTCATCTAAATTCGGATCTATTTCCTGCGAAATAAACTTATCCGCAAATTCTTCATAAATTTTTGCAATATCATAAGTGGCTTCAAAACTTCTCGGCGAAGCATACGAAATGACTTTACGATAGGTATCGATCAACTGTCCCATCAATTTTTTCATCTTGGCTAAATTTGCTTTAATATTTGATGGAGGTTGTTTAAGTTCGATAGCCAAAAATTCTTTGTGTAAAATATCAGCCAATAAATTCACGGCTTCCGCAGCGACAAAAGCATTGTAATCGCCACCGGCCTTTTTCAATTGCTCGCTCCGGGCTAAGGCCATGTTTAACTCTTTTTTGGCCTTATCATACATGCCGTTATCATAGTAATATTTACCACGTTCATAGAAGGCCGTAACCGTACGAGGATCATTGGGATATTTTTTGGCAAACTGTTCGTAAATTTGATTGGCTTTAGCCAAGTTGTTCAATTTTAAATAGAGCTTTGCATTATTGAAGAACAAATCAATGGAATAAGGTTCATTCGGATATTTGGCAATGTATTGATTGTTAATGCGAATTGCGTTTTGCCAATCTTTACCTTTTTGATAATAAAGGCTGGCATCATATAATGCAGGTTCTGCATTTTCACTATTCGGATAATTGGTAGC
>JALWEA010000300.1 GCA_027039465.1 Calditrichia bacterium
GTGTAATTCACGGAAGTCTGATCTTTGGTTTTTTGCACATTGGCCGAAAAATTGTTGCGCCAGCGAATCATGGGCGTGTAGCCGAAACTCAAACCTAAAGTTCGACTTTGGATGGTGCCTGTCGCCACCTTGTTCTGCGTGTTGGTAAAATTAAGCGCCATGGTCATTTTGCGTGAAAAAACAATATTGTATCCGCCGGTTATCATCTGTGAATCGAAATTGTTTTGGGTAATCTCCGTTTGGCGGCGCTGCGATTTTTGCAGCGTGTAGGCTAAGGTCAGCGAATGGGCAAAATCCAACCATTTAAAAGCGTACACACCGTTGACCATAATCCGGTCGTTGTAAGTATCAAACAACTGACGTTTTTTCTCGATATTGTTTTCCCAATAAATCAATGAATCCAGATTGGTTTCGTTTTGTAACTTGTTCTTGCTGTAAATGAGATTTAACGTTACCGGCTGCACGGGACGTACCGTTAAACCGGCCATGTAATTGAGATGCTTCAGCGTTTTGACTTTCTGATTATCCAAATTGTCATGGCTGTAAGAGAACATGCCGCGCAAGGTAACTTTTCTCGGTAACACCTGAATAAAGGCATTGCCGTTGTAACGCTCCCGATCGTTCATTGTATATGGCAGGCCAAGGGAAGTAAATCCAGGGCCGATCCATTGATAACCGGCCACACCGCGAAAACGACGGGTGCTTACACGAATTTGTCCGCGGTAGGCGTAATCCAGTCGCGTGGTCAAACGGATCGTGTAAAATTTGTCCACCCAATTGGGAATGTCAATTTGATCTTTATCCACTTTATCGGAACGTAAATTCAATGTGTACACGCTGGCCGCCCCTTCGCCGCTGATGCGCAAATGATTGCCGAAAAGCACCAATTGTCCGTTTGCCCCCAAAACCATATTCTCCTGCGGATGAATTTTGGTTGAATCATCCGGCAGGTTCACGGAATTGGAATCGTCAATGGCCTTGACAAAATTCAATTCGAAAAAGGTTTTATTATGATTACCGAACCCCAATTTGGCGCCCAGCAGCATGCGTTTAAAGGCATAGGTCATCGCCCGCGGATCATTAACCGCGCGTTGCGTTTGCCCGTAAATAACCATAAAGCGCATCCATGAAGGCGCAATTTCGATGCCGCCTCCGCGAATGCTGATGCCCGATACCGTAAACGGAGAGATTCGCCCGGCAAAGTCACCTGCGTGAAAGGTAAAGATACCGATTTGAGGATTCAGGCCGAAGCGATTGAAATTCTGCCGGTAGGAGACTTCTTCGGTGGAAAGAACGATTTGCACCGGGATTTGAAATTTCCAAAAGCCAAAGGTAAAATTTAATGTGCTACGTGCGGTTGAAGAGGGCAGGCGTTTGTATTTGGCCGTTGTCTGGTACAATTCGCCGTAAGCACCAAAGCTGCCGGAAAAAGTGTAATATTTTTTAACAAATTTTTTCACCGCTCCTTCGGACTGTTGTTTAGCGCCAAGACTATCCGGGTATTGCGCCCAACCTTTTGAGGCGAAAATCGAAATAGTCAATACAAGCCCTAAAGCCACAAGCCAAAAACTTTTCACAACAAACTCCTTTTATTTCATTGTGTTTTAATCAATGGAATCGACAATTCTTTTTTCTGCTTTGGCGCAACCGATTTTTCCGTTGCAATTTGTCGGGCGCGCGCATGGTTACCGGCCAAATGCCAGGCTTCGACGGCAAACTGTTTCAGCAAAGCATTGTCCGGAAAACGCGCATGCAAAATATCCAATTGCTGCGCCACCGTTTTGATTTGTCCGCTGCCGCGTGCGATTTCCAGCAGAGCCCGGTAGTCCGCTGCACGAAATTGATCCGGATGGCGGTAGAGCAAAGTCAAATACCCGCGCAAGACAGCCTGCTTTTGTCCCCGCGTTCGGGCAATGCGAATTTTTAATCGCCAGGCTTGCGGCCAGTCCGGCTTCATAAAAAGAGCATCGTCAATGTATTTTTCCGCGCGAGCAAAATTCCCCTGATCCGCCATCAATTCAGCCAGCATCAGGCGCAAGTAAGCATTCTTGGGAAAGCGCTCCAACAAGTCCTCTAAAAAGCGTTCCGTTTGCTCCGGGCGATGCGTCTTCTGATACCAACCCAACTCCCGTTTCAACAAACGATCGTAGTCTTCGTAAGCAGCCACAATCTTTTTTAGCTTCGGAGATTCTTTCAACCCTTGCGCCTTTTGTGCTAAGTTTAAAATGTGCGACTGTCCTTCCCTGAGCTTGCTCAAAAGACGTTCCAGACCAAGCGTAAAGTACAAAGCGCTTTTTTTCGGGTTATCTTGAGAATAGCGCGCCAAACCGAAATAGGCCTGAGGCCCGGCATCGGCCAATTCAATAGCTTTGCGATAGGTTTGAACCGCCAGAGTATCCCGCCCCAAGCGTTCGTAACACAAGCCCAAATAGGTCAAATAAAGTCCGCTTGAAGAATCGAATCGCGCCAACTGACGCAATAGTGGTAAAGCCTCTTGATACCGGCGGTTTTTCATCCACTCCAATGCCAGGCGAAAGCGCGTTTCGCTGTCGGTCAAGCGTTCGGCCATTTCCTGCAAGTGCGCGAAGTAAGCCGTAGAATCCGTTTGCCGCAAATCGTTCAACAAGGCAAAATGCCAATTGCTTTTGTACGGAAAACGTTGCAAACATTCCTGCCAGGCCTGCGCCGCCAGCTTCAGGCTATCCATGTCCTCGTAATTGCGCGCTTTAAGAACACAAACGAGTGTGTCATTAGGGAATTGTGTCTGCATTTGACGCAACAAACTGTCTGCCTGTTCATATTGAAACACCCGCCGATAGTAGCGCACCGGCGTCAAATAGATTTCTTTCTCTTTCGGAAAGCGCTTTTTTAATTGCAAGAATAAATCACGCGCTTTGCGCTGGTTGCCCGATAACAGGTAAAATTGCTGCAAAGCCAAATAGTCTTTTAATTTCCCGCTTTTGTGCGCGGTTTCTTCCAAACGTGTTTGCAGCTTCTTTAAATTACCCGATTTTTGGTAGAACAGAATGAGCAAGCGGTTCGTTTCGGTATCTTCCGGGAAACGCGTCACGGCTTTCTCCAGCAGATCAATCGCTTTCTTTTTCTGATCGGTTTTCCAAAGAACAATGGCCAGATTGCGCACAAAACGGGCGTCGTCGGGTTGCAATTGCACGGCCTTTTTAAAATAGGGCAAACTTTCATGCACTTTGTTTTTCTGATAAAGTTGCACGCCCACATTAAAATTCAGCCCGGCCAAAAGACGTTTGTATTCCTGCGGAACCATCGACGCTTTGGCTTTTTGTAAATACTCAATCGCCTGACGGAACTGCTGCTTTTGCGAAAGCACCTGCACCAAAACCAAAATCAGATCGGAATCATCCTGGAACCGATTAAGCCCGCGTTTCAAAATGGCCACCGCATCATCGTGCCCGCTTTTTAAAGCGCTCATGGCAAAATAGACATAGAAGGTTTTATCCGGTTGACCCAGCGGTTCGTACAGTCGAAAATTTTGGTAGGCGCTTTCAAAATCGCCCTGTTGGTAGAACCGAATGCCGTCTTGCAAATAGCGTTGCGGCCCGGTCTGAGCC
>JALWEA010000301.1:0-4151 GCA_027039465.1 Calditrichia bacterium
CCTAAATTGGCAAGGTACCGTTTTTGCCGATCAGGATAAGTTGTCTCAGGTATTGGGCAATTTGGTGCGCAATGCCATTGAAGCGATTACCGATCAAGGTAAGATTGAAATTACGGTGGACATGCTGCCCAATGATCGGCTGCAAATATCGGTTTCGGACACGGGGCAGGGCATTCCACCCGAAATGCAGGCTAAAATTTTTAATTTATATTTTACCACTAAAGCGCAAGGTACCGGCATCGGCCTGAGTATTGTCCAGCGCATAGTTGATCAACATAACGGTCTTATTCGTGTTCAAAGCGAACCGGGTAAAGGTACGAAATTCATTATTCGAATTCCGCGCCAATGCTGCTAAGACTTTTAGAATTTCACCATCCTGAGATTAAAATTAGGATTGTCGCCTTTAAACAATTCAACAATTTAACGACTTTCCCTTCCTACGATTAACGATTACAAGAATAACGGTTTTTCAAAATCCAATATCCAACACAGAATATCCAATTTCCAAGTAAGCACTTCCCAATTCTCAGTTCCTAACATCTCATTCAACCCCTCAACTCTTAACCCTTAACCCTTAATTTCTTCTCCTCCCCCATTCGACCGAACGCGTTTTTAAATCGCCTGCCGTGTCGATGTTTTGATTAAATCATACACTCTTGCATTTTTAGTTACCCTTGTATTTTCAATTAGTTAGCTTAAATCTAAATTTATTGGCACGGCTATTGTATTAATAGCATCGAAGTTCAAAAAATAACCAAACAAAGGAGAGATGTTATGAAGAACTTATTCGCAATTTTGGCAGTGGCTGCCCTTTTCTTCGCGGGCAATGCGTTTGCTCAGGATTCCACGCAGGCGGGGAATAAATTTCAAAAAGGCAAACGCCATCAAATGCATTCTTTAATGCAAAACCGAATGAACGGCCAGCACGGTCACGGTTTTGTGGATGCTAACGGTGACGGGTACAATGATAACGCTCCGGACGATGACGGCGACGGTATTCCGAACGGCATGGATCCCGATTTTACCGGTTCCAAAATGCACCATGGAAATCATGGCCAACATGGGTTCGTGGACGCTGACGGCGACGGTATTAATGACAATGCCATGGATGCTGACGGTGATGGTATTCCCAACGGGCAAGATCCGGATTTTGTTCGCCCGCAGGACGGAAGCGGTCGTATGAACGGCAAAGGAATGAATAAAGGTCACGGCATGCATGGTCAGGGAAACGGCTCCGGAATGATGGGTAACGGTTCCGGAAACGGAAACGGTTTCAAAGGAAAAGGCCAAAAAGGTCATAAATAGAAAATAATTAAAGCCCTCAAAAACCCCAAAAGAAGGTCGGTATCATGCCGGCCTTTTTTTTATAGGGGGGATAAAAATAAAAATTAGTTTTGCCTTCTGTCGAATTTTTCATACATTTTCCCAAACAAAAACAGGGGAATGCAGATGAAACGATCCGAATATTTGGTGCCTCTTTCGTGGGAGCATCACAGTGCTCTGGTTAATGCAAATCGCATTAAGCTTGGTGTGGAAAATAAAGGGAAAATAGAAGATATTCGAGAATTTATCGAATATATTTGGCAGCATGATTTGCTGCCCCATTTCAATAGAGAAGAAAACATTATTTTGAGCCATAGGGAAGCGGCCAAGATTCCACAAGCTATTAAAGAGCGCACGTTGAATGAACATTCGGAGTTTAAACAACTTTTCGATCAAATAATGAGTTTGGAACCAAATTCCGCACAATACGATTTGTTTAAACGTTTTGCCGCCTTATTGGTAAGTCATGTACGGTTTGAAGAAAGTTCATTCTTTCCGGCCGTTGAACAGAAATTTTCCAAAGAAGCATTGAAAAAAATCGGAAAAGAACTAAAGGAACAACATGTGCCCGGATGCATTACCTGGCAGCAGGCATTTTGGCGGAAATAGAAACTTCAAAAGCAACAAACAGGAGAAAAATTTAAAGGTTGCTCCGTCGCTTACGCTACTATTTGTATGTTGTGGCGCGTCCGTCCCTCGATACGATTCTGCCTTTCATCTTGCGATGTCCGAAGTAAGGGCGAAGCATTTCCGTCAAGATACTGCAAACTCAAAAAATTTAACGTTGTGCAACCAAAAACACCGATTATTTCTTTATTTGTTAAGGAAATGCTTCGCCCCTACAAATCCGGCAGAATCACTCGGGAACCGGACGCCGTACCAGTTCCTAGTTCCTAGTTCCCAATTAATAGATGCCACTAACTTAATAATCCGTGGCGCCAGCCGTGGTTCCCAACCTTGTGATGACATTGGAAAAATCGCTTAGTTTAGATTATTAATTTGGCTCTTTTGTTTTTCTGCTTTTACCTTGTTCGACTTATTTTAGAAATACCATTTTTCTTGTTTGCGTACGACTTCCTATTTTTAATCGATAAAAATAAACGCCACCAGGCAGATCAGAAGCGTTAAAAGTAACGGTATAATTTCCCGGGCTTTGCTTGGCATTGACCAGGGTAGCCACTTTTTGCCCGAGCGCGTTGTAAATAATTAGTTGTACAGACAAGGCATGCCCCGGTTGAGACAAGGCATGCCTTGTCTCAACAATATTACCCACGGAATAAGAAATTGAGGTCGTCGGATTAAACGGATTCGGGTAATTTTGAAATAGGATCGATTTTTCAGGTACAAGCATTTCGGATTGCGAAAGGTTTGCTGCCAATAACCCCAGAGTGCCGTCCGGATTAATGTTTTGCGCGTAAATATCGCCGTTGTCGTTGCGTTCATCTGTCCATGCAAACAAGGCTTGCGCTCGCGAATTTAAGCTTAATCCCAAATCGTCTTTTTGACCGAGACCGGCGGCCGAAAGAATAACCGGGCCCCAAATAAAACCTCCGTTGGTGTCGGATAAAAAACATTTAACCCCTTCATCATAAGCATTTGCGGTTGAATTCTGAAAGTAACCCACGTAGACGCTGGTGTCTGTTCCTGCGGTTGAAATAAAGGAAATGGAACGGCCTCCCAATGGAATGAACACTTTACCATCATCGCCCCATAGCCGATTGCCCGCCCAATCCATTTTTTGGCCGTAAATGCCGTATTGATTTTGAGAAGAATTCGTCTCCAGCCAAAATACAAACAGCTTATTTAAGCTCGAATTAAATGAAATGCTTGGTTTCCAATGCAACTGCATAGATCCCGTCGCAACTTTAATTCCGTTTACGGGATATGCCAAACTGCCGTCCGCATTAACATGGCCCACGCTCACATACGATTCACTGCTTGTGGGCTGCTCTTCCCAGGAAATAAAGGCGCCACTGCGAGCGTCGGAACAAATGACGGGATCGTAATAAGAAGAAATATCGCCATTATCATAAACCACCACCCCATCGGCATTCCATGCAAAGGTACCGTCCGGCGTTATTTTTTGAACCACCAAAAATGTTTTGGTAGAAGGATAACTGCCGACCATATTTTTCCACAGAACGATCACACTGTCATTTTCGGCGGCAACCAATTGCGGATGTGAAGCGTTCGAGTTTTGCTGTCCGACAATGCTGATGCCGTCGGTGCCCCAAAGTTTGTCACCGTCGGTCGATAGCTTTTGCAAGGCCACAACATCTTCGGCACCGGATCGCGTCCAGGCAAACACGTAGTTACCCGCGGAGGTAACCGTTACTTTCGGAGACATTTCACTTTCACTGTTTACCACAGGAGAAAGGCCAATGCCGTCCGGCCCCCACAAAAAATCACCGGAAGGTGAAATTTTGTAGGCAAAAACATCCCAGCCGTTATCCGATCCGTTGCGAATATCATTAAAAACAAGAATGGCATTGTCGTTTTGATCCACGGCTAAATCGTAATCCGTTACCCAGGTGTCCTGAGGATGATCGCTGATGAGCAAACCGTCCGAGGCCCAAAGTTTTTCTCCCTGAGGATTTAAGCGTTGCAGGTAAACGTCATAATTACCGTTTCGATTATCGTACCAGGAAATGTAGCATCCGCCATCCGATGTCGCTTTGATTTTAGGAACAACCTGATCTCCTGAATGGACAATAATCGGTGTATTTTGCAGGGAATCGGATGACCATTGTGCAAAAGTATTTGATACTGCTAAGAGAGCGGTTAAAAATAAAAATGTAAAAAAACGCATTTTGCCCCCCAAGATAAGT
>JALWEA010000301.1:4161-11293 GCA_027039465.1 Calditrichia bacterium
AGATAAGTTGTTTCATTAAATATAATCAGAATAAACATAAAAGCAAGGTGATTGCCAAAAAACGGGTTGAATGTGTGCGATAAGATAAATACAATTTCCAAAAGATTTTTTATTGGCACAATGCGGGACGTTTGCATCCCGATACGATTCCGTTTTTATTTGTTGGGGAATGCTTCGCCCTTACAAGCACGGTTGAATCATAAGGCAATCGAATTAAAAAGTCCCGCACATTGGCGGGACGAAAAAAGTACAAATTTTGCTGTATGGTAACGGCTTAACTATCGGATAAAAAATCGCATGCCGATACGTGCCTGAAACTTCGGGGCAGGGAATCCGGGCCTTGAATAGTAGGTACGATTCAATAAATTTAAGAATTTAACAAACACTTCCAAGGCTCCGGCATGCAATCCGATTTGCGCATTCACCAAATGATAATCCGGCAAAGGCATTTGTTGATTATCGCCGGCAAAAAGTTTCCGTACGTATTTTCCGTAAAGGGTTAAATAGTAATGGGATTTTTCCACAAAAAGAGCATACTTAAATTGCTGCTGCGGATTGTAAGCCGTCAGCTTATCCGTATGTAAGTAATCATAAGCCAGTTGCAAGTGGACCTGCGGAAGCAATCGTTGCCGTAGCGATAACTCCGCACCCCAGGGAGCGCTTTCCGGACCGTTCATGAATTTCACCGGCGGGGGCGGCGTTTGATTGGGCAAAGCCTGAATAAGATCGGAAGCCTTACTGTTGAAAACGCTGGCCCGTATATTCGTAAAAGCGGAAGGCTGATAACGGACGCCCGTTTCGATACTTTGCATTTTCTCGGATTTTAAATTGGGGTTGGCCGAAGGAAACAGGTATAATTCCATAACGGTTGGCGTACGAAAGCCTGTTTGGTAGTTGGCATAAAAATGCCAATTACGAGCGACCGTGTAAGAAATTCCAAGAAACGGCGATACTTGCGAAAGCGGAAGACTGTTATATTCATAGCGCAAACCGGTTTTGATATTGAGCCTGGCGAAAGGACTGTAAAAGGCAACGGCGTAAGCACCGACGGAGGTTAAATGATGTCCATCCGGATTAACAATAGGTTTGCCGTTTGGCAATTTGGCAAAATTATTGTGTGCTTTTCCCCCGTAATACAAAGCATCCAATCCGCCGGCTAGGGACAGATCGGATGTCCATTGAAAGAATTGGTAAGCGGAAAATCCGTAACTGAAATCATCGGAAATAAAACCGTCGTAAAATTTATGATGCCCCATGTTGGAATAAAGCTGGAAAGAACCCTGAAAGCGTTGGCCTTTATTGTGCAAAGAAATCTGCGCCATGCCCCGGCGGATATCCGCGTAAGCTCCGATGCCTAATAAATCTTTGTCTCTGGACGGATCGTCGAATTTGAACGGGACATAACGGGCCTGTGCTTTTAATTGCCAGATCGGATTAATGCGATAGGACCATCCGGCCTGTACATTAAACGATTCAAAACCGCTTTTGGGAATGTGCCCGTCGGCTTTTTGACGCAATAGAGACAAATAAAATTTGTTCTTGTTAAATTTTTGAGCAAATGTAAAGCCATAAGAAAACATTCCGTAGGAGCCGCCTTGCGCCTGAACTTGCAGTCGTTTTGAATAATCGGGTTCGGTGACCAGATTAATAACGCCGCCCATGGCATGGTCGCCGAAAACCGTGGAAGCGGGGCCGGCTAAAATTTCCAGGCGTTGAATATTATTGCTGCCGTAAACATCAGGCAAGGGATGACCGAAAATACCCATAAAATCGGGATGCCCGTTAACCAATACCAACACACCGGTGTTCGGATGACCACCTAATCCTCGCAAATTAACCAATCCCGCACCAACGGTTCCGATGCCGTATCCCAAGACTTTGTTCTCCAGAATAAAAGCGGAAGGAAAGGTGTAATCGACCGCCTGCAAAGCGGAATAGCTACTCAGATGTTCGATTTCTTGTCGTGGAATGGTTTCGTAGCTGTAGCTTAAATTTTTTAATGAGGTGGCAAAGCGGTTGCCGATCACAATAATGGAATCGGACGAATTGAACGTTTGCAGCGAGTCATCTTTAGCCCCGCGGGCATTGGCAAACGAAAAAATGGAAACAAGCAAAGCAAAGATTAAAGTAGAGCGTAACATGGCAGAAGTCTCCGTTTAAGTTGGTTACCTTTTTAAGAAAATTTGTTATTCATTTGGTAAATAACGTTTAAAATCCGAAAATTCTTCCTGTTCGTTAAATTTTTCTCGAATCTAATACGAACGGTTTTTTAAGGCAAATTTAAAAGAAAAATGTCCAACCCACCATTTTATCATTACGATCCCGACGAAATCGGGATAAGCAATTCCTTCCATACACCATCTGTCATTCTTTTTTCTGAGAATCGGGCTGGAATGAAGAATCCCTTATGTCCATTGCCACTTTGGAGGAGATTTTTCGCTGCGCTACTATTGACATGTTGCGGCGCGTCCGTCCCTCGATACGCCCGCCTCAGGCGGACTACTCGGGAACCGGACGCTGTGCCAGTTCCAAGTTCCAAGTTCCCAGTTCCTAATTCCCAATTAATCCATGTCACTCTCTTAATAATCCGTGGCGCCAGCCATGGTTCCGCACCGTAGAATGACAAGTCTGGGAAATCACATCAAATAGCGAACGCACACCACCGGCTGCACAACCAATGATTCACGAATAACGCTTAACGAATATACGAATAGCATTTCCCTTAACTCTTACACCCTTAACTGAGAGTTTGCACAACATCATGGACTCCTTATCATTCGCGATTTGCAAGAGGGAAAGTTTTATTACTGCCAAGGGAAATATTTTCCCTGCAACACGCAGTATTTCTTTCCGCCCGGACAAATCCGTAAAAAATTCAAATATTTTTAAGTCATTTAAAATCAATGCACAAACCACAATAAAAAGCCTTCTTTATTGATCCGAAAACACATTTTCAAAAAAATGGCACGTTGCTTGTATTAATGAAGGCCGGAGGTGAAAAATGAAAATTTTTGAAACGCCAAATTTAGGATTGTTAAAAAAGTCGCTGGATGTTTACACGGCCCAGCATGAGGCCATTGCCAAAAATATTGCCAATGCGGACAATCCCGATTACAAGCGCGTTAACACCGATTTTTCTCAGGTGTTAAAAACCAACATGAGCGGTAAGCTGAAAGTCGATAATCCGCGTCATATCGGTAATCCGAAACCGGTGGAAAGTAAGGCGGATGAAAAAAGCAAGGACACGCAGGTGGACATCACGCGCGAGATGGCCTCATTGGCGGAGAATCAAATCCGTTTTGAATTTGCTTCCAAAGTATTGAGCATTAACTATCGCATGCTGAATACAAGTATAACAGGGCAAGAAAGGTAAGGGAATAGACAATGAAGGTTACCGGTCTTTTTTCAGCCATGCGTTGGACAATGTCGGGCTTGAATAACGAAGTCAAAAAGATGGATGTTATTTCTGAAAACATTGCCAACGCCGATCGTGCGCCGGACGCAGCCGGGCATATTTACCATCGCAAGGTAGTGGTTCCCGAAAAGCCCAAGTTCGGCCGCAAGGCAAGCTTTGCCGACACCATGGCTTTGAAGTTGCGCAAGGACGAACCCGGGCATTTAAGTTCCATGTTGGAAACGGACGGTCCGATTAAACTGAAACCGGGTGAAGCGGCGCCGGTGAAAATCGAAGAAGTCAAGGGCGAAAAGTTGGTTTACAATCCGGGGCATCCCCGTGCGGATGAAAACGGCTATGTGCACATGCCCAATGTGAATGTGGTGGAAGAAATGGTTGATTTGGTTTCCACATCCCGTACCTACGAAGCCAATGTAACGGTTTTGGATGCCGCTAAAAAGATGGCCAAACATGCACTAAATATTTAGGTGAAATCATGAAAATCGCATCAAAATCATGGCAAATAAAAAGCGCCGAACAAAGCTATCAAAAAATCAATCCGTCCCTGCAAAAAATCCGCAAAACTTCGGCGGTCAAAGAGGCGGAAAAAGTTCGCGGATTGCGAAAAATCGCAAAAAAGACGAATAGCAAAATTTTACAACCCGCGGATGTGCTTTCTTTGGAAGAAAAAGATGCTTTGAAAATGCTGTTTCAGGAAGACAGCTATTTCAGTTTTTACGGGCAGTCCAAAGTCCATCAGGTGCAACCGGGCATGTTGCTGGATTTAAAAGGATAAAAAGGAGGAAACATGTCAAGGATCAGCCAATTACCAAACGTCAACATTCAAAAGCTGCAAGGAAGCGGCTCTTCCTCCGTTTCAAAGACAAAGGAAACGAATTCCGCCGAAGCCAAAGACTTCGGAGATACGATCGGTGAATTCATCAAGGCCGTCAACGATTCCCAAAAATCGGCCGCACAGCAAGCTTCCGATGTAATTCAGGGTAAGTCGCAGAATCTGCATCAGGCCATGGCCATGCTCGAAGAGGCCAAACTCAGCTTCCAGCTTATGGTGGAAATTCGCAACAAATTGTTGCAATCGTATCAGGAATTGGAGCGCATGCCGGTTTAAGGTATTAATGCAGCGTCAACAAACAAAAGGTATTGTGAAAGGGGTTCCGGATGAGCCAGGTCGCCGGTAAACTTTGGGAAATATTTCAAAATTACACACTAAAACAAAAATTGGTACTTGTTTCCGTTTCATTATTATTCATTTCCGCTTTAATCGTAATGATTTTGTGGGCCAACCGAACCGAATACGATTTGTTGTTTGCCAACCTGAATGCCAGCACGGCGGGCTCCATCGTCAATGATTTGCGGGATTCAAAGATTCCTTTCAAAATCGAAGACGGCGGTAAAAGTATTTACGTGCCGAAAGATCGGGTGGCGGAATTACGATTGAAATATGCACAAGCCGGTTATCTGAAAGACAACATCAAGGGCTATGAGTTGTTTGAAAACAACAAAATGGGTATGACCACTTTCATGCAGCATTTGAACATGAAGCGGGCACTCGAAGGCGAATTGATGCGCACCATTAACCAGTTTCAGGAAGTTCAAAGTTCACGTGTGCATTTGGTCATCCCGGAAGATCATTTGTTTGAAAAGAAAAAAGAAGGCAGCGCATCGGTGGTCTTGAAATTGAAGCCTGGTGCCGAACTTTCACCCAATCAACTTAAAGGTATTGCCGCTTTGGTAGCTAACAGTGTGGAAGGCATTGAGGCCAAAGATGTGGTGGTGATGGATGCGCGCGGCGATGTGCTTTTGGAGGGAAAAGAAAATAATGATGTATTGAGCAATGTCAGTTCCCAATATCAAATGCAGCAATCCATCGAAAGAGAATTGCAAAAGAAAGTTCAGGCCATTGTAGGTGGCGTGGTGGGCAAAGAAAACGCCGTGGTTAAAGTAAGCGCCGATCTCAATTTCGATCAAATCGAACGCACCAAAGAAGAATACGATCCGGATAATAAGGCGGTTCTCAGTCAGGAACAATACACCGAATCTTCCCAAAACACCGATGACTCCTCCAACTACGTGATAAAAAAGGTAACTTCAAATTTTGAATTAAGTAAAACCGTAGAACATTTTGTTTCCAATTCCGGCAATATCAAACGCTTAACGGTAGCGGTTTTGGTAAACGGTAAATACGTTCCTCAAAAAGGTCCGGACGGGAAAGTAAAAATGGTTTACCAGCCTCGCAGCGAAGAAGAACTCAGTCAAATTGCCTCATTGGTTAAAAGCGCGGTAGGCTATAACGAAGATCGCGGCGACGTGGTGGACGTGCAAAATATTAAACTCGTCAATGCACCGCCTCCTCCCAAAGAACCGGGCGTCATGGATCAATTGGGGGTTGATTTTTGGCAGCAATTAATCAGCTACCTGCTCATTGCCATCGGTTTGTTCCTCGGTTACCGTATTTTGCGCAATTTGCTGAAAACCAGTTTAAAAGAATTGAACGTTCCGGTAACCGCGGCAAAACAATTGGAAGGCCAAACGGAAGAAGGGCCGGAGAAACTTGCCGGCGCAAGCACGGGTGGTGCTTTACCGGAAGCAAAAACGGAAGGCGTAAAGCTGGAATTTACACAAGATGAATTGGAGTCGCTACCGCCGGATGTGTACATGAAAAAATTAAGCCCGGAAGCACGGGCGCGCTTAAAAGCTAGCGATAAAATGACCGAAGAAGTCATCAAATTTGCGGAAGAACGTCCTGAAGATGCGGCGAAATTAATACGTACTTGGCTAACACAAGGTTGAGACGGAGTACATTAAAAAATAAGAATTAACGGAGCATAAAACCCATGGCAGAAAACGCAGTGGTACGCGGAAAAATCAAACCCATACAAAAAGTTGCCTTGCTAATGGTAGCGTTGGGAGTGGAAAAGGCGTCTTTATTACTTAAGAATTTAAAGGAATCGGAGATCGAAGAGATTTCCATTGAAATTGCCAAACTGCAAAATATCCCCGCAGATATGTTGAGTATGGTCATCGAAGAGTTTTATGAAATGATGATGGCTAACAAGTTCATCGTTCAGGGCGGTGTGGAATACACAAAGGAATTGTTGGAAAAAGCCTGGGGCAAAAAGAAAGCGGAAGACATTATTAAAAAAGTAGAAGCCGCTACGGAAGTGAGCGCTTTTTATTTGTTGCAAACCGTAGATGATAAACAGTTATTGAACTTTTTGCAAAACGAGCATCCGCAAACAGCGGCATTGATTTTAGCCAATTTAAAACCCAAACAAGCGGCGGCTATTATCTCCGAATTACCGGAAGACTACCAGTACGAAATTGCTTACCGCATTGCTACCATGGAACGAACTTCACCGGAATTGATCGAAGATATCGAAAAGGTACTGCGCGATCAATTGGGTACGGTCTTCGGCGGTAATTTGAGTAAAACCGGCGGTGTGGAAACCGTGGCCGAAATTCTTAACTCCGTTAACCGTACGGCTGAAAAGAACATTCTTACGCACTTGCGTGAACGCGATCCGGCGCTGGTTGATGAAATCACCGAATTGATGTTCATGTTCGAAGACTTGGTACACCTGCCGGCCAACGCCATTCAGCGCATTCTTAAAGAAGTGGATTCCAAAACGCTGGCTTTGGCTCTCAAGGCGACCAGCAACGAATTGAAAGAAAAAATTTACCAGAATATGTCCGAACGTGCCTCCAATATGCTCAAAG
>JALWEA010000302.1 GCA_027039465.1 Calditrichia bacterium
AAGTGTTATGAAACTATTAAAAATTGCCTTTATCCTTTTTACGATTTTGTTTTTCGCGTTTTTCGGATTTTTACTGTCGCTTAAATCCGACATCAAATTGGCGACGGAATTAAATACGGAAATACCCGTTCCGGTTGCTTTTAAACAGCTTGTTTTAACAACCACCCACCAGCCCTATCTTACGCCGGAAGCCCTGGACAGCGTGCGTGTATCCTTTACCTATTTCCGGGATCGGCAGCCTTTAAAAGTTGTTTATCGCCCTGTCGTTGATTTCAAACGCAATCGCCTGATCTTTCAACCCGTTGAGCCGCCAACAAAAATTCAGCCGTTTAAATCGATTCGGCATTTTATTTATTTGCAGAAATTAGTTGACGGCAGCACCAATATTCACTGGGAGCTGCGCTACCGGGTGGCGGGCCTTACCCCCCGGCTTTTGAATTATTTTATTTGGCAACCGCGGTTGCAGCAATTTTTAAACCGTCGCTCGGCGGAACTCAAATCGTACTTTCATTAAATGATAATTCGTCAAAAAAGCTCTAAAGGGCTAACTTTTGGAAGCACAAGATAGGAACTGGGAATTGGGAACTGGGAACCGGTTTTATCGTTATTCGTTATTCGTAAATCATAATTTGTGCAATGGGTGGCTTGTCCGTCTCTTAATGCGATTCCACCTGTAATTTGAAACTGGGAACGGTTTTTCATCATTCAACTCTTATACGCTTAACGAATACACGAATATACGAATAACGAATAATGATCAACCCATTCAACTCTTACACTCTTAACACTTAACGCTTAACCATTTCCCCTATTCAACCGTTATCCGATTAACGAATATACGAATAACGATTTACCCCATTCATCCCTTAACTCTTTTCCCTAAACGCATGTTTCCTGACCTTACAACCAAGCCAATACTGCACATTACTTGCTATTTTCTTACCAGCTTCACAGCCTGATTGGCCGCAATCAAAATCGGTTCCCAAACCGGCGCAAACGGCGGAGCGTAGTTCAAATCCAGTTGCGCAACATCCATGACCGTCATCTTCTGCTGCATAGCTGTGGCCAAAACATCCATGCGTTTGGAAACATTTTCGCCGCCTACCATTTGCGTTCCCAGCAAACGTCCCGTGTTCACGTCAAAAATCAATTTTATGTGGATGGGTTTGCTGTTCGGCATGTAATGGGCTTCGGTGCGCGATTTGATCTTCACACTCTTAACGGGCATTTTCAGTCGATCGGCATACGCTTCGGTAATTCCGGCGCGGCCTACTTCCAGGCCGAACACCTTAACCGCGGTATTGCCCACAACACCGGACAGCGAACTGTGTCCGCCGCTGGCATTATCCCCGGCAATGCGTCCCTGCTTATTGGCCGTATTGCCCAAAGGAATGTATTCGTTTTTGTTCGTAATCAAATTCTTTACTTCGGCGCAGTCACCGGCGGCAAAGACATTGCGTACATTGGTGCGCATACGGCTATCCACGGCAATGGCGCCCGTGGCACCCAGTTGAATTCCGGCTTTGGCGGCTAATTCCGCATTTGGCCGAACCCCGACCGTAACCAACACCAATGAAGCTTCCAATTGTTCGCCATTTTTCAAAACAACGCCCGTTGCTCCGGAACCGCCGGTGATCTTGACCACTTCATTGCCGGTTTTTACCGTGCAGCCGTTCTTCTCCAATTCTTCCTTGACCAATTCGGCCATGTCCGCATCCATGGTCGGCAAAACCTGTGGCAGCAATTCAACGATAGTCACTTCCACGCCATGTACGCGCAAAGCTTCGGCCATTTCCAGGCCGATGTAGCCCGCACCGATGATGACCGCTTTTTTATGTTTTCCGCTCTGCAACTCCTGCTTTAATTTTTCGGCACCATCCAACGAACGCACGGTAAATACGCCGTTCAAATCCATGCCCTCTATTTTAGGCACAACCGGTCGTGCGCCTAAGGATAAAATCAAACGGTCATAAGAAATTTTTTGAATTTCATCTGCGCCCTGCGCACGAAAGGATACCGTCTTTTTGCGCACATCGATTTCCACGGCTTCATGATGCAGGCGCACATCGATACCGTCATCCAAAAATTTTTGCAAAGGGAGGGCAATCAAATCGTCTTTATTTTTAATCACATCCGCCACAAAGTAAGGGATTCCGCAGGCGCCATACGACACGATACCCGATTTTTCCAGCACGATAATCCTGGCCCTGGCATCATTGCGAAGAATGCGTCGCGCAGCAGACATTCCGGCTGCATTCCCGCCGATCACAACATAAGTTAAATTTGTACTCATGACCTTTTCCTTTCCTTACTTAAGCAGATTGAAAGATACTGCCGAAGCCCTTTTGTTTCAAATGAAAGTAAGATATCCGCCGCCAAAGGAATTTTATTTTCGATTTTTTTGTTGTATATTTAATTGTAACCTAATACGTATCATTAAAAAAGGAATCGGCCTATGGCTAAAGTAATCATTATCGGTGCAGGGTTCGCCGGACACACGGCCGCCCTGTATTTGGGTTCTGCATTAGGCAAAAAGCATGAAATCACGGTTGTTAACAAGTACGACTATTTCCTGTTCATTCCTTCACTTATCTGGGTGTCCATTAATCACATGAAGCCGGAGAAGGTGCACTTTCCTTTGGCGCCGGTTTACAAAAAGCTGCATATTAATTTTGTACATGGCAGCGTAACGGAAATTCACCCGGACGAGAATTATCTTTTGGTGGACAAAGCCAACAATCAGGGCAAGCAAAAGTTGGAGTACGATTATCTGATCAATGCCACCGGCCCGAAGTTGAACTTCGAGGCAACCGAAGGTTTAGGGCCTCACAACGGGCACACCTACTCGGTTTGTACGCTTGACCACACACTGCAAACGCGCGACAAAGTGATCGAGCTTTTCCAGCGCATGAAAAAGGGTGAATCGTTTAAAATTGTGGTGGGAACGGGACATCCAGGCGCCACCTGTCAGGGAGCGGCTTTCGAATTTATTTCCAACCTGCACAAAGCGTTGGAAAAAGAAGGAATTCGGGACAAGGCGCATTTAACCTGGCTGACCAATGAACCGGAGCTGGGCGATTTTGGCGTTCACGGTTTAAAAGAACGACGCGGCAAAGAAATTTACACCAGCGCGGAATATGCCCGTGAAATCTTTGAAGAATACGACATTCATTGGGAAATTCAAAAAGGCGTTTACAAAGTGGATGAAAAGAACATCTATTGGGAGGACTGGGACGGCAATAAGGGTGAAACGCCGTACGATTTTGCCATGCTCATCCCGCAATTTCTGGGTGTTCCCATGAAATACGTCGGCAAGGACGGCAGCGATGTTTCTTCCAAAGTCGTTAACAAGGCTGGCCTGACTCTTGTCGATGCGATTTACGGTTTGCCCTATGATGAGTTGGAGAAAAACCCGGATGCCTGGCCGGCCGTTTATCAAAATCCGAATTATCCCAATATTTTTGCGGCAGGCATTGCTTTTGCGCCGCCGGGATCGATTTCCAGACCGCACACAAATCCCAACGGCATGACCATTGTTCCGGCTCCGCCGCGCACGGGCATGGTTTC
>JALWEA010000303.1 GCA_027039465.1 Calditrichia bacterium
AATGCCCGCCGAACAATTCATCCGACAAATCGCTTTTCCTTATGCGCATCCGTCCGCCACTCATATTAAAATCGTCACCCGAAAAAAGTTGCCCGAATTGGCCCGGCAGTTTCTGCGTTTGGCGCGTGCGGTGCAGCCCATGATCGATTTCAGCTATGATGCGGCCATGATGGTTTTTCATTATTCCGAAAACGGCCAACAGTTCGAAGAGCGCATGTTGGCTGTGGTGGAAAACTGGGGTCGGGCCGGCGCCGGGATGTGGGGCAATAAAGAAACCTTTTACGTGCGCGCGCCTATCGGTCAATTAAAAAAATGGGAACCGATTTTGCAGGAAATCCGCCTATCGGTCATTATCAATCAACAATGGTTACAGGGAGAGATTCGCGGACAGATCACGCGTGCGGGGATAATGAATCAAACCTTACAGCAAATGCAGCAAATCGATCGGGAAATTACGGCGCACCGGCAAAAGGTCAATGCCGAAATTAATCACGATTTTTATCTGACTATGACCGAACAGGAAGAGTACGTTAATCCTTTTACCCGGCAAGTGGAAACCGGCAGTAATCAGTGGCGGTATCGCTGGGTGAATAATCAGGGCGAGGTCATTTACACCGACAAAGCGGATTACAATCCCAATACCGATATCCATTTGCATGTGAACGGATTTAAGCGTTCGAAGATGCGCAAGCGATAGAATTTTACAAGGCAGATGATCGTTTTTAAGCAATTAAATAAATTTGCAGGCTATTGGCAGGTCGTCTCCGACTTGACGGATATGGTTGCGCTGTCGAATTAATTCAAGATAAAAATCTTTCGCTAAACCAAAACATTTATTCATTTAACAGATAGGGGATTAGAAAGAGCATTTTCGATTTTTTATTTTTTTGGTACTCCTAAAATCCTCTATTTGTCATTTTGCCGTTTCTTTGTTATTTTTGTCCCGCTTTAATTGCGTTTTGATTAAAAAATTTAAACCGGACGGAAAAAGCAGAGAAAAACTTTTTTCTCTGCTCACTCTATTTTCAAAAGTGGGAGAAATGAGCAAGAAATCGAAATCGGCACGGACTTTGGCTTACGAAGTTCTTTTTAGATTCGAAAAAACGTTAGATCGGCTGGATGATTTAAGCGAACGCATTTTGCGTGAAAATGAATTAAGCGCGCGCGAACGGCGTTTTTTTAAGAATTTAACGGCCGGAGTGGTACGCCATCGCCTGTATTTGGACTGGATTGGCGGCCAACTTTACAAAGGCCGTTACAAGAAGCTGCTGTTGAAATTTAAGATTTTGCTGCGTTTGGCGCTTTATGAACGCATCTTTTTAACGGCCATTCCGCCGCATGCCACCTTGAACGAATACGTCAATTTAGCCAAGAAAAAAGTCAGTCCGTTGCAGGCTAAAATTCTCAACGGATTATTACGTTCGTATTTGCGACAAAAAGATGACTTAAAATCACCCGATTCCATCAAAGATCCCGTCAAACGTTTGAGCATTCAATATTCCTTTCCGGAATGGATGATCAAACGCTGGATCGGCTTTTGGGGCGAACAGGAAACCGAGGCGCTTTGCGCAGCCTTGAATCAGCCGCCGGATTTTGACGTGCGTATCAATACGCAGAAAATCAATCCGGCCAAATTCAAAAAGCTTTTGCTAGAAAACGACGTGCCTTTTAGCGAAGCCGAATACGATCCGGCCATTATTCGAGTCAAAGAGATTCAACCCTTTCTGCGCCATCACTGGTTTGAAAAAGGCTATTGTGTTATTCAGGACGAAAGTGCGGCCCTGGTGGTCAAACAAATGGATTTACAAAAGGGCGTTAAAGTTCTGGATATGTGTTCCGCCCCTGGCGGTAAATATATTAACATGTTGCAACAGGCGCCCGAAGACGTCCTGCTCGTTGCCATGGACGCGGATGTGGAGCGTTTGATGAAGGTGAAAGCCAATGTGGAACATTTGCTGCTGCCCAATGCGCATTACATCGCAGGGGATGGCCGCGCTTTGCCTTTCAAAACCCAATTTGATCGCATTCTGATCGATGCGCCGTGCAGCGGTTTGGGCGTCATTCGCAAACATCCCGACATTAAATGGCGGCGTTCGTTTGAAGAGATCATTGAATTTTCGAAAATACAACAGGCGCTTTTGGAATCCGCCGATCCGTTTCTAAAAGAAGGCGGGCTGCTTGTTTACAGCACGTGTACGATCGATTATTTCGAAAATGAAAACGTAGCGCTGGATTTTTTGAACAAACATGCGGATAAATACCAACTGCAAAAACCGAAAGTACCGGATGACTCCATGTTGAATGAAAATTTTATGCGTATTCATCCGCACAAGCACAACATGGATGGTGGATTTTGCGCCGTATTTCAAAAGAAAGCGTAAGTACTTTTATTAATAGATGTAATTTGAGCAATGTGTATAAAAGAGACATTGAATTGAATCGTGACAGGAACTCTTCGTCAGCCCGGAACGAAACTACTATTGACATGTTGTGGCGCATCCGTCCCTCGATACGTCCGCCTCAGGCGGACTACTCGGGAACCGGACGCTGCATCTGTTCCCAGTTCCTAATGAATTCATGTCACTATCTTAATAATCCATGATGCCGCCATGGTTCTGCGCCTCAGAATGACAGACTCCATTAAAAGAATCGAAAAAAAACACATTTTACGCCATTTAATCTTGATAAAGTGAACAAAATTAATTACATTTAGCGGTCATAATAAAATTGTACTGATGTCGGGAAACTATGCTTGAAGAATTAACATCGAAACTTGAAGCGACATTTAAGAGGCTGCGCGGTTACGGCAAGTTAACGGAAAAGAATATCGCCGATTCCATGAAGGAAATCCGGCGTGCGCTATTGGAAGCGGATGTTAACTACAAAGTTGCCAAAGATTTTATTGCTAAGGTTCAGGAAAAGGCGATTGGCGCCGAAGTTCTGAAGAGCGTTACTCCCGGGCAGATGATCGTTAAAATTGTGCATGACGAGCTGGTGCGATTGCTGGGCGGAACGACCGCTACCATCCGCACGGCAGGAATTCCCCCGACGATCATTATGCTTACGGGTTTGCAGGGTTCGGGTAAAACGACGTTTGCGGCAAAGTTAGCCCGATATTTGCAAAAGAAAAATCGCAAGCCCATGTTGGTTGCCGCCGATGTTTACCGTCCGGCAGCCATTCAGCAATTAAAGATATTGGGTCGCAGTATTAATGTGCCCGTTTATGACGAGGGCGCTTCCGATCCCGTAAAAATCGCTTTTAATTCCATCAGTGCCGCCCGTAAACAGATGTGCGACACGGTTATTTTGGATACGGCCGGACGTTTGCACATTGACGAGCAGATGATGGACGAGCTGGTGCGCATTAAAAATCGGGTGCGGCCGCACGAAATTTTATTTGTGGCCGACGGTATGACCGGTCAGGATGCGGTGAACACAGCCCAGCAATTCGCCGAGCGGTTAAATTTTGACGGTGTGGTTTTAACCAAAATGGACGGTGATGCGCGCGGCGGTGCGGCTCTTTCCATCAAAGCTATTACGGGC
>JALWEA010000304.1 GCA_027039465.1 Calditrichia bacterium
GATTGACGGATTGGATTTTTCTTTTACCAAGGCCCGCTTGCAATGGAACCGATTGCAGGTAACCAATCCCAAAAACACCATGCGCAACCTGTTTGAAACGGGCAAATGCGATTTGAATTTGGAATTCTGGCCGTTGCTTTCCAAAAAAATTATTATTGAGAATTTTGAGATCAGCGGATTCAAGCCCAACACGCCGCGCACCACGGATGGCAAATTGCCCAAGAAGCCGAAAACAGAATCCAAAACATCGCTTTATTTGCAAAAGCTGGCCGGAAAGCTCGAACATAATGTCGAACAAAGCACCGGCATTCCCATAAGCGGTTTTAATAAAAAAATCAATACCGACAGTCTGCTTAAAATCCTAAAACTGCAAACGCCGCACAAAATCGATTCGCTGAAAAAAGCCATTGATGCTTCGTACAATCGTTGGCAGCAACGGTTAAAAAAATTAAAGCTGGACGATGACATCAAAGTTGTCAGTCAACAAATTCAAACCATTCATCCCGAAAAGATTAAGACGATTACCCAATTGCAAAAAACGTTAAAAACGTTGGAATCCATTCGTAAAAAATTAAAAACGGTCTCCGATTCCTTAAAAGAAGCCAAAACGGATTTAAGCAAAGATTTGGCCGAGTTGCAGCAAAGCGTGCGTTTGGTTCGGCAATGGATTCAGGAGGATTACCGTCATGCTTTGGCCCTGGCTAAAATTCCCGAGCTTTCCAAAGAAAATATTGCCAGAATGCTGTTCGGCCCGACTCTGGTCAACCGCATCACGCAATATCTCGGTTACATCCGCACCGCACGCTATTATGCGGCCAAATTAAAAAGCAATCAACCCAAGAAGGAACATCCGCCGCGTTTTAAAGGGCAGGATATTTATTTCTACTCGCCCAACGCCCGACCGGATTGGTGGATTAAGCAAATCAAATTATCGGGTCAGACTACTGACGGTTTGCAATTGGCAGGCGTCATTAAAGACATGGTTTCGGATCAGCGGTTTATTCATCGGCCTGCCACCATCGATATTAAAGGCTCGGCCAAAGACGGGCGATCGTTCGGATTGCAAGGCATTTTGAATTACCTGAAAGATGTTCCGCAGGAATCTTTCGAAGTACATTACTTCAATTTCCCTTTAAAAAACGTGCGCATTGCCGATTCGCCCTATTTGCCGCAAAAGTTGCAACACGGAACGGGCCGGTTGCAGGCTTCGCTTATGCTGAACGGCGAACAAATCAAAAGCACGATTAAATTCGTTGTAACCCGCATCGCCTTCGAATCATCTAAAAAGCTTCGTGCCCGTAATGTTGTGCAAAGCCTGATTGACGATGTGCTGCACAAAATACAAACATTGACTTTGCAAGCTAACATCATGGGCACAGCCGATCATTTAAAATTCAACGTAAATTCGAACTTAGACGACTTGCTGATGCGGGAATTCAAAACCCGTCTCAGCGCCGAAGTTTACAGGGCCAAGCAACGGATACATTCGGAAATAGAAAAACGCACTTCACGTTTGCGCAAAGATTTCGAAGCGTTTGCGGCTAAAAAACAACAGGCGTTGCAAAAGGAAATTGATCGCTACCAGCAACTGCTTGATCGGCAAAAGGAAGCGTTGAAGAAACGGCAGAAAGAAATCGAGCAGCGCATCGCCAAAGAAAAGAGTAAAAAAACAAAGGAAGTTCAACAAAAATTGAAGAGTTTGTTCAAATGAATTTCGAAGAATTCCAGCAGATTTTGGAACGGCATCCGATTGTGGTAGGCTATTTTTCGACCGAATCCTGCAATGTGTGCAAAGTGCTGCGTCCGCAGGTAAAGGAAATGGTTGAGAATATTTCCGATGCCCATTTTGTTTACGTGGATACGGAAAAGTCGCCCATGTTGCGGGGACAGTATCTGGTGTTTAGCGTTCCGACGATTATTGTATTTATCGAAGGCAGAGAAGCCAAACGGTTCAATCGTTACCTTTCTTTAAAAGAATTGGATGACTTTTTGCGTCAAATGGTAGAGGTTGTGTTGTAGGTTTTCTCAAACAGTCCCGATTACAATTAATTTTGTACAAAAAAAAAGCGCAGGCCCGAACCGATTGTTCGACCTGCGCTTTTCTGTTTTTAAGGCTAATCGATTGTTAATCTTGCTGTGGAATCAATTCGAAATTCACAATGGTAGCCTGACGCTTAACCACTTTCACATTTTCCTTTTCCTGCCACTGATAGCCGTCTTTTTGCACTTCGACGGAATAGTTGCCCACCGGCAAGCCCATCACTTTGTAGTAACCGCGATGATTGGTAAAGGCATTGGTTACCACCGTATCGGCTTTCACGCTGATCTGCGCATCCGGGATGGCCACTCCGGCCGTATCGCTGACAAAGCCCATGATGCTGCCGGCGCGATGCATTGCAACCGCACGAATCACCGGACGGAAGCGAAAGAAACCGGGCATGGGGAAATTGCCGTGCCATCCGCCACGAACGACCAATGATTTGCTCAGATCAAAATCCAGTAACATGGAAAGCGAATCTCCGGCCTGTACTTCTACGGGCGGAGCAATGACAATACGAATTCCGGCGCGGGAATTTTCCGGCAAACTCAAACCGAACTCGGTTCCGTTTTTGTATTTAACATGAACCGAATCGATTTTGATGCGAATCATATTGTAACGACCGGCCGGAACTTCGGCTTTGGGAAAATCGGACGTAACGCCGTCTCTGAGTTCCAGCAAATTAACGGATTGATTGCCTTCCCAAACCGCTACAAAGGAACCGTGACGGGTACTATCCACCGCATGCAGTTCGATTTTGGTAACGGTTACATTCACCTCGGCGAACCATTTTAAAGGAAAAGGGTCGTCCGTTAATTTAACGGTAACCGTTCCTTTGTCGCCGTTGAGCGAAGTGCCTTCATCGGCTTTCTGGCAGCCTAAAAAGCTCAATGAAACCGCCAACGCCAAAACAAGCGTCAACCCGAGTATGGGATTAAATTTCCTAAACATTCGATAACCTCCTTGGTTATTGGTACTTTGTTTTTTTAAGTGCCCAAGAATACAAATTTCGGCACAAAATCCAATGACCTGAGTCACAGGGATGATTTTGGCGGACAGGATGAATGGGATATTGGGAATTAGGAACTTGGAACTGGGAATTGGGTTTAGCGTTGTTCGTTATTCGTGTATTCGTTAATCGTAAATCGTTGTTCGTGCAGAGCGTGGCGCGTTCGTCCCTTGATACGCCCTAACTACTCGGGAACCGGACGCGGACGAGTATAAGTGATCGTTTTTTAGTCTTTAGCCCCCCTAAATCCCCCTCGCAGGGGGACTAAAAAAGATTCGTAGAATTTTGCTCAATGCCTTGATTTTAGATAGTTTTTGAAAGCTCTTTATTACCCAAAGCGAGAATATTTTCCTCATCGGGCAACATTTTCCAAAGCATTTTTGTGTCCCCTTGTATATTAAAGTTATTAAGAAAAAAGATCTTTGCAAATAAAAAAAATAAAACCGAATTTATCCGACATGTAAGAAGGGGCTCCCCTTAGGCATAAAGC
>JALWEA010000305.1 GCA_027039465.1 Calditrichia bacterium
TTCCGGCGCGGATTTGGCCAATCTGGTAAACGAAGCGGCATTATTGGCGGCGCGTAAAAATCGCAGTAAAGTGACCATGGCCGATTTCGAAGAAGCCAAAGATAAAATCATGATGGGTATGGAACGTAAGTCCGTTCTGATCAGTGAAGAAGAAAAGAAAATCACGGCCTATCACGAATCGGGTCACGTGCTGGTTGGCAAGCTGACTCCTGGTACCGATCCGGTGCACAAAGTAACCATTATTCCGCGGGGCCGCGCTTTGGGTGTGACCGCTTATTTGCCCATTGACGAGCGCCATACCTATTCTTATGAATATTTGCAGGGAATGTTGGCTCAATTGCTTGGCGGACGCGCTGCCGAAAAATTGATCTTTAAACAACTGACAACCGGCGCCGGTAACGACATCGAACGGGCTACGGATTTGGCCCGCAAAATGGTTTGCGAGTGGGGCATGAGCGAAAAGATGGGGCCGGTGACGTTCGGTAAAAAAGAACAGGAAATTTTCCTGGGACGCGAAATTGCCCAGCACCGCGATTACAGCGAGAAAACCGCCGAAGAAATTGATGAAGAGGTTATTCGAATTGTGTCCACAGCCGAGAAACGGGCTACCAAGCTATTGGAAGATAATATCGACAAATTGCACGCTTTGGCCAATGCCTTGCTCGAATTTGAAATTTTGGACGGCGAACAAATCGATCGAATTTTACGCGGTGAAAAAATTGAACATCCGGCTTTTGCGGCTAAAGACAAGGATACCAACAGCAGAGCGCAACGGTTGAAGGAAGTGGAAGAATTCAAGAAGCAGCTTGAGAAGCAAAAACAGAATGAAGAAGCAAAGAAAGTAGCGGACGATTCCAAGGAAGAAAAAGGTAATCAGGATTCGTCTGCCGATGCTGCTCAGAGCACGGATGAAAATGAAAAAGGCGAAAAGTAATATCCTCCTGTTTTAAAACGGTTGCCGATGTTTAAAATAGGATGGAGAATTCAAAAGGGAGCTTTAGCTCCCTTTTTTGGTTTAAGCGTCCGGGTCATTTGTGCAAATTTGTGGTCATCTGACTGATTGCTATCAGTCAGATGACAAATGTTTTCGGACTGATAGCAATCAGTCCGAAAAAACGAAAGGGACGACTATTTATTATGCATTCGCAGACCCATGGCTAAAGCCATGGGCTATGATCAAATTTCCCTGCGGGAAATTCATTTGAACGCGCATCGCTTTTATCTAAAAAATTGAGAATTGGCGGTTACCAAGTGTAAGCAAACCATGAATTGCCAAGGCATGTCATTGCAAATTCTAACTAAAAATATTTAAAATTCACAAGATCAATTTGCCTTCGGTTTTGAGATAGATTAAGAAATGAAACAACAACTAAAAAAGTCAGAGAAAAGCTCTCTGATTACCCGATCAAGAATCTGATTTAGAAGCGCCAATTTATTCCGAAGATAAAAAGACAGATAAAATGGAAACATCTTGAAATTAATGCGTTTACAAGATACATTGTTAACGGGATTGGAAAATAGCTTTTTATCTTTCCGATCAAACTAAAAACGAATAGGAATTCATTATGCGATCCATCATTCAATTTTTATCCGCGGATATTCCGGGCGGCATTTATTTGCTGATTTTTGTTTTGTTTATCATTAACCTAACCTTCTGGTTTTTTCGCAATTCCGATCTGGTCTCCAAAGAACGATTAAAAAAGAATGTGATTACGGCCAATGTTGTGATTCTGTTGCTGTACGTTGCCTTGTGGTTTGTGCTGCAGCCGCCAAAACCGCAGGAACGGGTTGTGGTCTTACCCTCGAAAATCGAAAGTCAATTTACGCTCTCTCCCAAGGCTTTTTATTTTCCTCAGATCATTGAAAAGGCAAGCATTAACAACACGCCCGATCGCTATCTTTTTCACCGTTGGCATTGGCTTTATGAAACATTGACTTCGAAGAAATCGGGCAATTATCAAAATTGGCTGCATGCGGCCAAAGCCATGAAAGCCCGTTATCTTATTGAAAGTTCTTTCGGTAAGGACGGCTTCCGTTGCACGGTTACGGATCTGAAAAAAGGCAAAAAATATTCATTTAACCAAAACGACACCACCGATTTTTCCACCGTTTTATCTTCTTTACAAAAGAAATTTCATTTTTTCAAAAAAGATATTTGGCCGTCAAATTTGCCGGATAAAACGTGGTTGAAAAGCTATTTGCTTTATTTGGACGGTAAATACGATCTGGTTTTAAAGTCTTTGGTCGGTCGGGACGGCTTTGATTTTCGGGTCTTAACCGCAGCGGCTTATGTGCGCAAAGGATTAAATCGTCCCGTGGATTTTGAGAAGATGAAATATGTAAAGATTAAAAATCCGGATTTTATTAAAGCCAGGCAGATTTTAATTCCCATTGTAAAAGAACGAAAAGATACGCCGTGGGGCGATATTCTTTTGGGGCGGATGGCCATTCGCGAACAAGAATTTGGCAAGGCGGAAATTTTTCTGAAGAAGGCTTATGTGGATGATCCGGAAAATGCCCGCGTTTATTTTTATCTGAGCTTTCTTTTGCCTGACCGTTTAAAAGATATCGGTTACAAAGATCGGGTGGCTGTTTTGGAACGCGCCATTTATTTTGATCCTGGGTATCGCGATGCGGTATATCAGTTGGCCAACGAAATTTATTTGGCCGGTATCGGCACGCTACGTTCCACCTCCGAAGGAATTCGGGTGGCCGAACAATTCCTAAAAATTCAACCTGGCGATGCCCAGATTCGCAGCCTATTGGGTTCCCTTTATGCCAAAACCAATCATCCCGAAAAAGCGTTGCCGATTTTTCAGCAGTTGCAAAAGGAATATCCGAACGATCCGAATTCTTATTACAGCTTGGGGGTGTGCTATTATTTAATGAAAGATGACAGCACGGCCCTGAAGAATTTCATGAAAGCGATTCGTAAGTGGCATCATCGCGATTCCTACCTGTATGTGGCCATGATTTACAATCGACAGGGAAAATTGGATTCCGCATTGAAATATTTTCGGCAACGGGTTAAATTGCAAACCGGTGATGACGATAAGTACGCTTTGGAAGCTATGTACGGCATCCGAACGGTTCTGAAGAAAATGGAGGAACAGAAGAAAAAACATGCGCTTGCGGCCGATTCATCTGACGTCAAAAAATAGAATTCTACAACTCAACCAAAGGTACGGAATTAACATTCCTGACCTGTGGGTAGGGCAGGTTCTGTTTGAAGCCACTTCGTTAAATTCCACCCAAATTGAAGCACTTAAAATGGTGCCGAAAATCAATGGGCTGCTGTTTTTACAAACCGACGATTTGAAGAGACGGGTACTGTTGAAAGTCGGTCAATCGGTGCAATTTGAAATGGTTCCCGACTTTTTCAAAGACGCGGTTCGGGCAATGGTGTCGTTTGCCGGGCCGCAATCATTGCCGGTTTGGAAGTGGGGGCATGGTCGCGTACTGGACTTTGAAAAAGCGCCGTTTGTAATGGGGATTCTAAATGTCACTCCGGATTCATTTAGCGACGGTGG
>JALWEA010000306.1 GCA_027039465.1 Calditrichia bacterium
ATGAAATCATTGAATTTGTGCAGAGCGAAGGCAAAATCCGTTATGACGAATTAGTCCACAGAGATTTTGACGATAAAGATTTTGACAATGAAAAACTGAATCAATTTTTGTATCTGGCGCGGATTTCGCCTTTGATTGATACAAAGCATATTTTACGAAGCCTTCATGTAGCTGAAATTCAGCAAGGTAGAATCATTTATTACAATAGCGCCGTGATGTTTTTTGCAAAGAATCTGGATGATTACCTCTACCACACAACCGTAACCTGCGCTCTGTACAAAGGAAATGATAAAGTTGACATACTTGATCGCAAAGATTTTAATCGTGATCTGAAATTTAATGTTGACGAGACGATGCTTTTTTTGGAGCGCCATCTGTCCGTACGATATGAATTTGACGGCAAGCCGCGTCGCAATGAAATTCCTGCTGTTCCTCTTGAAGCGCTGCGGGAAGCGGTGCTGAATGCCGTTATTCATCGCGATTACTTTTTAAAGGGCGCAAATGTCATGGTAGAAATATTCTCGGATCGTGTGCAAATTACCAGTCCCGGCGGTTTGCCCAAAGGATTGGATCCCAAAGAATTCGGCCATCGCAGCGTCTTACGCAATCCGAACATTGCCAATCTTTTTCACCGCATAAATTATATTGAAAAAATGGGGACGGGAATCCGACGTATTCAGCAAATGATTGAATCGGCCGGGCTGCCTCCCGTGCAGTTTAAATGGGACGATTTTGTAACCGTAACATTCCCGCTGCCGGAAGTGGAAGGTTCGGGGAAAAGTTCGGGGAAAAGTTCGGGGAAAACGTCGGGGAAAATTGCTGAGATCATCCAAGCCAATCCATATATTACTATTCCGGAACTGGCGGAATTACTTGGAATGAGTACCCGCGCCGTGGAAAAAAATATCTCTAAGTTACGTAAGGACGGAAAACTTAAGCGCATTGGACCTGCCAAAGGCGGGTATTGGAAAGTCATAAAATCCAAACAATAAATTTGTTTTTCTAATGGTGAACCATGAAGTGAATTGAGAATAATGTTTTGCAAGAGAATTTACATAATGCCGGAGAAAACTACCCAAGAAACTACCCAAGAAAGAGGGACGTCGGAAAGTTATTGATGATGAAAATTAAAAATTTTGAATTTTGGGAACTGTTGAAGAGTGAGCTTAATAATGGCTGAGTGGCAAAAGACTCAAATCAGTGAATTCCTAAAAGAACGGGTTGGAAGATATAAACCAAATGATCCTGCCGTTGTTAATTTAAAAAGGCTAGACAAGATTGATTTTAGCGGTAAAATGCATTTTTCAGATAAATCTTCCAAAACAGACATGATCATCGTAAAAAAAGGTGATCTTGTCATCTCAGGCATAAACGTGGCTAAAGGCGCCTTGGCTGTATATGACGGTGAAGAAGATATTACCGCTACGATTCATTATTCGACATATCAATTTGATGATGAGAAAATAGATGTTGAATATTTTAAACGTTTTTTAAAAAGTCCAAAATTTATTCAACTTTTGAAAAGTCAAGTCAAAGGTGGTATAAAAACTGAAATAAAGCCAAAGCATCTTCTTCCTTTAAAAATTAATTTACCGGATCTTGATACTCAAAAATCGATAGCTAATTTCTTCAAACGAACAGAAAATGATATTTATGAACTAAGCAATGAAATAAATCATCAACAATCTTTTATCAAACAACTCCGTCAATCCATTTTACAGGAAGCCGTGGAAGGCAAACTGACTGCCCAATGGCGCAAACAACATCCCGAACTGATTTCCGGCGAAAACCACGCAGCCCGCTTACTGGAAAAAATCAAAGCCGAAAGAGAAAAGCTCGCAAAGAACGCAAAGAGCACGAAGAAATTTAAAGAATTGCCACCTGTTAGCGAAGAAGAAAAACCGTTTGAGCTACCCGAAGGTTGGGTGTGGACAAGATTAGGGAAATTAATCAATCCTTTGCGAGGAATTACATATGGTATAATAAAATTAGGTGTTGAACCTAAGAGCGGTGGCGTTTTTACATTAAGGACAAGTGATGTTAAATTTAGGTATATTGATATTTCAAAAACCAGAAAAGTTCGAGAGAACATATCAAATAATTTTAAGCGCACTATTTTGCAAGGAGGTGAAATATTAATAAATGTTCGCGGTACTTTAGGCGGATGTGCCATAGTGCCAGATGAATTGAGGGGATTTAATGTCTCAAGGGAAGTATCAGTAGTTCCATTGCAGATTGTTGAACTTAACAAGCATATTTTAAACGTTGTTTCATCACCGTATTTTAATACTGAAATTAAAAAGAATCTAAGGGGAATTGCCTATAAAGGATTAAATCTAAATCTATTATCATTATTATTAGTTCCTTTGCCTCCTCTTTTAGAACAACAAGTCATCTCACAAAAAGTGAACAAGTTAATGGCCAAAATCAACGCGCTGGAAGAACAGGTCAAAAACGGCAAAGCGCAGGCAGAACAGTTGATGCAGGCCGTGCTGCGGGAAGCGTTTAACGGGGAAGAATGATGGTTTTAATGTTTTTTTGGAAAACGGGGTAGGCAAAAGCGCCGTTGTTCAAATATTAAAATCTCTTTCACAAAATGGTGAATTCATCGACTCAATATCGGAAAAAGTTGAATGAGAGTTTGGCGGGACTAAAATGTATATCGGGAGCATTTAATCGATTATTCAAGCCACCTGCGCCCTATACGGCAAAATAAAAAACAGGAAAAAAATATGGCTCTTGACTATGATTACATCATCATCGGTTCCGGATTCGGGGGATCCGTTTCGGCTTTGCGCCTGACGGAAAAAGGCTATTCCGTTTTGGTGCTGGAAAAAGGCAAGCGTTTGCAGGCCAAGGACTTCCCAAAAACGAACTGGAATCTGAAGCGTTGGTTCTGGCTGCCGTCGTTGAAGTTTTTCGGGTTGTTTCGTCTGTCGTTTTTCAGGCACATCACCATACTTTCCGGCGTGGGCGTGGGCGGCGGTTCGTTGGTGTACGCCAATACGTTGCCCGTTCCGTCCGATGAATTCTTCACCTCCTCGGCCTGGGCGCATTTGGCCGATTGGAAAAAAGAATTGATGCCCTTTTATCCGGTGGCGCGCAAGATGTTGGGCACGGCGCGCAATCCCAGATTGGAAACGGGCGATTTGGCCCTAAAGAAATTAGCCAAAGAGCTGGGCAAGGAAGATCAATTGCGACCGACGGAAGTGGCTGTCTTTTTCGGTGAGCCTGAGAAAACCGTCCCCGATCCCTATTTTGGCGGTCAGGGGCCGGAACGGGAAGGCTGCCGCTTTTGCGGGGGCTGCATGACCGGTTGTCGTTACAATGCCAAAAATTCATTGGACAAAAACTATCTCTATTTAGCCGAAAAGAACGGGGCGGTGGTTCGGGCCGAAAGCGAAGTGTACGATGTGCGTCCGCTTGGGGCGCCGGACGGCAGCGACGGGTACCGCGTTTTTTGGCGGCAATCGACCCGCTATTTCAAACGGAAAGGCTCTTTCACCTGCAAAGGAGTGGTC
>JALWEA010000307.1 GCA_027039465.1 Calditrichia bacterium
GGAACAGTTACACTTTGGCGAGGGCTACAGCGACTTGATACAGCCACAGAGATGTATGTAATTTTCACATCTTCTTCTCGAGACGGCCCATAGCCCACGGTGCTTTGTGTGTATAAAGCTCAGCTTCTTCGAAGAGAGGGGGACGTAATCAAATGATCAATATGGAATTAGCCATGTTTGGTGGGTGAGCGGATATCAGTACCGAATATTCAACAATTGAGAGAATTCTGAAATCACGGCATTTTTTCAAAGGTTTCAAATAATCAAACAATACAATCATAAAACCTAAAACGGAATCGAGGTTAAAATGTCTGCCAAATCCATTTCTCGCAGAAAATTTTTAAAGCAAACCGCTTTAACGACTTTGGGAAGTACCTTGCTGACTTCTTCCATACTCAAAGCGGGCAATGCCGGTCGCTTGCCCAATATTCTCTTCTTTATTACCGACGACATGTATCCCGACATGATGAATTTTTTACCCGAAGGTCGCGGTAAAAACCTCACGCCCAATTTGGATCGTTTGGCGCGCGAAGGCACGATTTTAATGAATCAATACGTCAGCTCACCGGTGTGCACCCCAAGCCGCTTTACCTGTTTAACAGGAAAGTACGCCAGTCGGGCGACCAATGAGGAATTCCTGAATTTTACCAGGAAGAACGACGGCCAAACGGTGATTCAGTGGAACACATTTATCGTGCCGGGCCAAAAAATTCTGCCCGATTATTTAAAAGAAGCGGGCTACGTAACCGGCATGGTGGGCAAAAATCATGCGATTGAGGTAAAAGGCTTAAAGCCGTTTGACGACTACTTTGCGGATCCGACGGATCCCAAAGTTGCCAGGCAAATCGAAGAGAATTACAAAAAAGTGCAGGACGCGGTTTTGGCCAGCGGATTCGATTACGCGGACGGTCTGTACAATAACAATCCCGATTTTTTGGGCTTGTGGAAGTTGGCCGTTCACAATATGGATTGGATTACAGATTGCGGTTTGAAGTTTATCGAGAAGAATAAAGACAGGCCCTTCTTCCTGTATTTTGCCACAACCGTACCCCACGATCCCAGCGAGCCCGAACGTTCGTGGAAGGCCGACAAGCGCATTACGGCCAAAGGCGTTTTGCCGGAAGCCCCGCATGTGCTGCCTCCGCCCGAAACGTACGCCGAACGTTTCAAAAAAGCGGGTATTAAAGACGGTCATAACAAAGAAAATGTTCTTTGGCTGGACGACTCGTTAGGCGCATTGATCAAGAAGTTGGAAGATTTAAATCTGCTGGATAATACGATTATTTTCTTTTTTAACGATCACGGACAAAAAGCCAAGGGCACGCTTTATCAGGGCGGTGTGCACGATCCTTCCGTGGTGTGGAAAAAGGGCGGTTTTCCCGTAGGGCATGTCAGCAAGACCATGGTTTCCAATGTGGATTTCGTGCCGACGATTCTGGATTATACGGGAACGGGCGTTAAAGCCAAAGGCGTTGACGGTAAAAGCTTTAAACCGGTATTAGACGGTAAGGTTAAGAAATTGCACGATGCGCTTTATTTTGAATTGGGCTATGCGCGTGCGGTTATCAAAGGCCGCTACAAATATTTAGCCGTACGCTATCCCGAATATTTGCGGGATATGTCCATTGAAGAACGCAAAAAACGACTGGATGCCTACAACAAACACCGCCTGCACAAAAAGATGCGCATTGTGACAACCGATCCGACCAAGCCGTACAGCCATTTGATGGCCCTGCCGGGCGGCGGAGACGCCGAGCGCGAATCGACCGGTAAAAAGCCGGGCTATTACGATCCCGATCAATTGTACGATTTGCAGAAAGATCCCGATGAAATGCACAACTTGGCGGGCAAGAAGGAATATCAGGCAGTTTTGCAAGACATGAAACAAACGCTACGTAAATTTTTAAACCAATTGCCCGGCAAATTCGATTTGTAAGCGGGCTTTGGTTTTACAAGATAAAGGTATTACCAAAACCTAAACGGAGCGATGTTGGTAAATCGAAAAAGAGCCTGTTGGGATTTTACTATTGACGTGTGGTGGCGCGTCCGTCCCTCGATACGATTCTGCCTTTCATCTTGCGTTGTCTGAAGTAAGGTCGAAGCATTTCCGGCAAGATGCTTCGAACTCAAAAAATTTAACGTTGTGCAACCAAAAGCATCGATTATTTCTTTATTTGTTAGGGAAATGCTTCGCCCCTACAAGTCCGGCAGAATCACTCGGGAACCGGACGCGGTCAAAGGCAACCGGTCGTCGAGTAGAGACCGCGCCAGCGGAATTGTATCGAGATACGGTTGCCGCAACAGTTCCCAGTTCTTAATTCCCAATTAATCCATGGCGCCGGCCATGTTTCAGCGCTGGCGATGACAATTAAAAAATCGCTCAGTTTGAGTAAAAGTTAAAATTAAAGAATTAAACCATAAAACCATTTTCAGGAATCGAGGTACAACATGAGTAAGCTATGGACGCGTCGTGATTTCCTGCAAAAAACTTCCATCGGGGTTGGGGGCGGCGCTTTGGCTTTGAATCCTTTGGCGAAAGCCCTGGCTTCCAATTCGGGGAAACGTCCCAACATTCTGTGGATTGTCAGTGAAGACAACGATCCGTTTTTGGGCTGTTACGGAGATAAGAACGCCACAACGCCCAACATCGATCGTTTGGCCAAAGAAGGCATCGTGTACGAAAATGCCCTGTCCAACGCGCCGGTTTGCGCACCGGCCCGCAATACCATTATCACCGGCATGTACCCGCCCAATTTGGGCACCATGCACATGCGCAGCAAGTATGCCATTCCCAAAAAATTTAAATTTTTTCCGGAATATCTGCGCGCCGCCGGATATTATTGCACCAACAATGCCAAGGAAGATTACAACACGTTTAAGCCCGACGGCGTTTGGGACGAATCCAGCCACAAAGCGCATTACAAAAACCGCAAACCAGGCCAACCGTTTTTTGCCGTGTTTAACATTAACATCAGTCACGAACATGTCATTCATTTCAGTAATCTGAAACCGGCCAAGGATTTAATGCACAAGCCCGAGGACATGGTTTTGCCGCCTTACCATCCGGACATTCCCGAAATGCGTTTGAGTTGGGCCAATTACTACGACTACATCACGGAAATGGATCGACAGGTGGGTCAGCGGCTCAAGGAGCTGGAAGACCTGGGCCTGGCAGACGATACGATCGTGTTTTATTATTCGGACAACGGCGGAGTATTACCGCGCAGCAAACGCTTTTTGTATGAATCCGGGACCAGAATTGCCATGGTGGTGCGCATTCCCAAAAAATTCCGCCGTATGGCGACCAAAGACCCTGGCAGTCATGAAGAACGTTTGGTTCAATTTGTGGATTTGGCGCCGACGGTTTTGAGTTTGGCGGGTATTCCCAAACCGGATAACATGCAGGGACGGGCCTTTTTGGGTAAATTCATTGAACCGGAACCGGAGTTTGCCTATTGCTACCGCGACCGCATGGACGAGCGCTACGACATGATGCGTTCCGTGCGTTCCCGCCGCTTTTTGTACATCCGCAATTATTATCCCGATCGTATTTACGGCCAGCATTTGTGGTATTTATGGCGGGCACCGGCCACCCGCGCCTGGCAAAAAGCCTACGAACAGGGCAAATGCAATGAGGTGCAAAGTCGATTCTGGCGTCCCAAACCGACGGAAGAATTGTACGATGTGCAAAGCGACCCGCACAACGTACGCAATTTGGCGCAAGACCCGCAATATGCGAAAATTTTGCAACGCATGCGTGGGGCGCTGAAAAAGTGGGTGCGTCAAAATCACGATGCGGGATTTTTACCCGAAGGCTGGATGGTGGAGCAAAGTAAAAAGCAAATTATTTACGATATGACCCATGACGCCAATTTCCCGATAAATACGATTATCGAAACGGCGGAGATGGCTTCCGAGCGCAAGCCCGAGTATTTGGCAATTTTTAAAGAACGATTGAATCATTCCAATGCCGCCGTGCGCTATTGGGCCGCCGTCGGCTGCCGAATGTTGGGCAATGATGCGCGCAGTGCCCAATCTGATTTGGCAAAGTTGCTGCATGACCCGGCAGGCGATGTACGCATTGCCGCGGCCGAAGCCCTGTGCCGAACGGGAAGTTGCTCCAAGGAATTAAAAGTATTATTGAAAGAGATGCACAATGAAAATCCCAAAATACAATTACGCGCCCTGAACGTGCTGGATGCTTTGGGTGAAAAGGCACGACCGGTACTTAAAGAAATCATGGGTATTACTCCCTGGGGGATCAAAACCGACGGCTACTTTCATCAGGCGCATACCCAAATCATTAAACGATTAAAACCGGGGTGGGAAGATTACATCGTGTGGTAAAAAAATAGCCGCAAAAGCCCGGGTTAAAAGCGTAGGATCAAGATCGCTATCGGGCTGTCGGCTTCATCGATTTTTCACTTAAAAGCAATCGCGTTAGGAGGAACATGAAGTCCCTGAAATTAAGTTTAGGCTTGTTGCTGTTAATGGTGTGGTTAACGCCTGTTTTTGCCTACCAACATTTTAAGGTGGCCGTTTATTGCACGCAAAAGGATGTGCGGAATTTAAGCGATAAGGCTTACTTTGAGCAAAGTTTAAAGGAATTACGCAAGTATTTGACCATTGACAAGGTCTATTTGGAAGTGCACCGCGGCAAAACCAACGATTTGCAGACCATGCTCAAAGTTAAAAAGATGTTTGAACGGGAAGGCATTGCCACGGCAGGGGGCATCACGGCAACGTTACCGCGCTCCGATGCCATGCATTTCGGCGTGCTGTGCTATTCGGACAAGCAGCAGGTCGATCGTTTGTTTAAGGCTGTTAAAATTGCCGCGCAGGCGTTTGACGAATTCATTTTGGATGATTTCTTTTTTACGTCATGCCGTAGCCCGCAAAGCATTCGCGCCAAAGGCAATCTTTCGTGGACGGACTTTCGATTGAAGGAATTGACCGATGTTTCGCGTCGTATGGTAACGCTGGCGCGCAGCGTCAATCCCAAAATCAAGGTAATCATTAAATATCCCAACTGGTATCCTTTCTACCAAAATACCGGGTACAATTTGGCAACGCAACCTCGTATTTTTGACGGCATTTACACCGGAACCGAGACGCGCGACCGCATTTACACCCACCAGAATTTGCAACCTTACCAAAGCTATTTGATTATGCGCTATTTAAACAATGTGGCGCCGGGCAGAAACGGGGGCGGTTGGGTTGACCCGTTGGCGCGCGGTACGTTGGATCGCTACGCTCAGCAATTGGCTTTAACGGTGTTAGGCGGCGCCAAAGAAGTGATGTTGTTTCATTGGGACGGTCTGTTTCGCCATTTGAGCGACCACAAACTTACGGGTGAAATGGCTGCGGTAGCCGGAATTACGTTTCGCACTATTGACGATTTTGCCGGAATGCTGACGCGGCCGGAAGCTTTAACGGTTTACCGACCCGTGAATTCAAGCGGTGAAAATTTCGTGGCCGATTATTTGGGAATGATCGGCATTCCCGTGGAATTAACGCCGCAATTTCCGGAACACCCGAGCTCGGTTCTTTTAACGGCCGGCGCCGCGCACGACGCCGGAATTCTTGCCAAAATAAAGACCGTCTTATCCGCAGGCGGCAGGGTGATTCTCACCAGCGGATTTTTAAAAGCGATGCAGGATAAAGGTTTGGGGGATTTAATGAGTGCGCGCCTTTCGGGATATGCTTCGGTTAATCGGGCCAGCGACCTGAATTTCAGGGATGTGTTTAATTTGAGCAGAACCGTGCAAATTCCGATCATTACCGCGCCTACCAACGATTGCTGGAGCGAAGTGCTGGGCATTAGTCCGGGAGGAAACGCCTATCCCTTATTGGTCGGTAACGAATACGCCAAAGGGCGTATTTTCGTGCTGACGATACCGGATGACTATTCCGATCTGTACGCTTTGCCTCGCCAAACGCTGCTACAAATCAAACGCTTTATTTTGGAAGATCAGAATATTTTGTTGGAAGCGCCGCCGGAAGTGAGCTTGTTCGTTTACGAAAGCGGATTGCTTGTCGTGCAGTCTTTCCTGCGACACAATACAAGGGTGGTGCTGCACTTTAAACGACCGGCCGAGGTCAGCGATTTCTTTAGCGGGCAGGCCCTGCGTTTAAGAAATGGGAAACGGGAACAAACGGCGGAAGTGGCGCTGCCTGCCAATCAAATGCGTGTTTTTCGTTTTAAGTGGAAAACGGATTGAAATTAGGAAAAATACGAAAAGGGTTAAGAGTGTAAGGGTTGAAGAGTTAAGGGGAACGTTATTCGTTATTCGTGTATTCGTTAATCGTGAATGGCAGCATGTAAAGTGCATGGCGTGAGCTGTCATTCCGAGGCCTGGAACCATGGCTGGCGCCACGGATTATTAAGATAGTGACATGAACTGATTGGGAACTGGGAACTTGGAACTGGTAAAGCGTCCGGTTCCCGAGTGATTCTGCCGGACTTGTAGGGGCGAAGCATTTCCCTAACAAATAAAGAAATAATAGATGCTTTTGGTTGCACAACGTTAAATTTTTTGCGTTTGCAGCATCTTGACGGAAATGCTTCGCCCTTACTTCGGATAACGCAAGATAACAGGCAGAATCGTATCGAGGGACGGACGCACCATTCTTTTATCGTTTAAGATTACGGCCACAGCATTGTTTGTATTTTTTGCCGCTGCCGCAGGGGCAGGGATCGTTGGGTTTAACTTTTAGAGACGGAAAGCCGCGATCTTTTTCGCGCGCCCAGGCCATCACGTTGGCGGGCGGGCGCTGGTTGCGCAGTTCGTTGGCCATAAAACGCATGTACAAATCGATATGCCCGAAGAAATATTTGTAACCTTCGCACAAGTAATTCAAGCCGTCTTCGCCGTCCGGCGTTTTGATGATGCGGTCTTTCGGACATCCTCCGTTGCAGATGAAACGATATTCGCACTCACGACAATATTTGGGCAGGGTATCGCGTTTATCGTTGCCGAATTTAATCTGTTGTTCCGAAGTAACCAGTTTTTCCAAAGGCACCTTCATAATATTGCCCAATTTGTTTTCCGGAAAGACGTAGTGATCGCAGGAGTACAAATCGCCGTTGTGTTCAATGGCCAAGGCTTCGCCGCAGGTTTCCCTAAAAATGCAAATGGACGGCTGCATGCCGTACCACGCTTCCAAAGCGACGTCGAAAATTTGGATGAAATATTTCCCGACGTCGTTGCGCACCCATTCGTCAAAAATCTCACTTAAAAAGATTCCGTACTGCTTCGGCTCAACCGACCAGTCGGTAACCGAAACCGATGCCTTGGCGTAAGGCGGCAACAGGTTTAAACCCGCTTCGTAGGGCTGTTCGCTGATGCGTTCCACAATAGGAATAAACTGCATGTACGGGCTGCCCTCTTTTTTGAGAAATCGGTACACTTCCAAAGCATGGTAGGCATTTTCGCGCTGAACGGAGGTTAAGGTATTAAATTCCACTTGATGTTTTTTGAGGAACTCGATGCCGCGCATGACCAAGTGAAAGGTGCCTTGCCCGTTTTTGGTGAGGCGATAACGATTGTGCAGTTCCTCCGGCCCGTCGAGCGAAACGCCGACCAAAAAATTGTTTTCCTTGAAAAATTTTGCCCATTCGTCGTCGATTAAAACGCCATTGGTTTGAAAAGCGTTCATAATGGTTTTGCCGCGGGCGTATTTTTGTTCAAGCCGTACAACTTTGCGGAAATAATCCACGCCCAGCAAGGTGGGCTCGCCGCCCTGCCAAATAAATTCAACGGTAGGTGCCGCCTGACTTTCGATGGTTTGACGAATGTAGGTTTCCAAAACTTCGTCGGACATGCGGAAGGTTTCTTTATCGCCGAAAAGTTTTTCTTTCTCCAAATAGAAACAATAGGTGCAATTTAAATTACAAACCGGCCCGATCGGTTTGGCAATGATATTTACGGCTGGAATCATGTGCAAAGTTCCTGAATTTTTTAATATTGGAATTCAATGAATTCTATGGTTTTAACGAGGTTTTAGTTCCCTTTAAAATCAACGAGTTACTTTAATTTTTGCCCTGCGGTATTTTACGAAATATTCGAGGCAAATACCAAAAAATCAATGCCCGGAAAGTAATGCGTTTGGCACTTTTTTCGGCAAATGGAATCAAACGGGCTAAATTTGCTTTTTAAAGCGGAGAGAATTAATATTTAAGAAATTCAATCAATTGTGAGGTTCCCATGAGAGTTAAATCTATTTTCGTATGGCCGCTTTTGGCCTTTTTGATCGCCTGCGCCACCGTGCCCATCACTGGTCGCAGACAGTTGAATTTGATCCCGTCATCGCAAATGTTGGGCATGAGTTTCCAGCAGTACGATCAATTTTTAAAAGAGCATAAAGTGATTACCGGTACGCCACAGGCCAAAATGGTGGAGCGCGTCGGGCATCGCATTCAAAAGGCGGTGGAACGTTATTTTGCCGAACACGGCATGTCCAATCGTTTAAACGGTTACAAATGGGAGTTTCATTTGGTGCAGGATCCTCAGGTGAACGCATGGTGTATGCCGGGAGGCAAAGTGGTGGTTTACACGGGAATTTTGCCCATTACCAAAACCGAAGCGGGTTTGGCCGTGGTATTGGGTCACGAAATTGCCCATGCCGTAGCCGAGCACGGGAACGAACGCATGAGTCAGGGATTGATGGTGCAATTGGGCGGTTTGGCCTTAAGCAAAGCGTTGGAGAGCAAGCCGAAACAAACCCAACAATTATTTTTAGCCGCTTTTGGCATTGGGGCGCAAGTAGGCGTGCTGTTGCCGTTTAGCCGCACACAGGAAAGCGAAGCCGATCACCTGGGATTGATTTTTATGTCCATGGCCGGATACGATCCGCATGAAGCGGTTAATTTTTGGCAGCGCATGGTCAAAATGAGCGGAGGTAACAAGCCGCCGGAATTTTTAAGCACCCACCCTTCGGATGAAACCAGAGTCCGTCAATTAAAAAAGTGGCTGCCGGAGGCGTTGAAGTATTACAAAAAATGATTATGTCCATAACGCCGAAATTTGTGGTAAAAAATACTTTATTTTTGACCCACCCCCTCTGACTCCCCTTCCCTGCGGCCGCAGGGAAGGGGAAGGCGGGTGGGTTGAAATACAAAATTTTCTATTTTATAAAAGATCAATAGTTTAAATATTTTTTCGGAATAAAGGGCATATTCATTTTACAAAAAATAAGGAATGCACACCGCCTTCCTGAATTTTTAAGGAGAAAGAATTAGGCGGGGCTAAATTCTCAAAAACTCAATCTGCCTGGCATTCAGGTTTTTAATAAGAAATTTTACTATCCATTTAAAAAACGGAGTTAAACTATGAAGACAAAAGGATTTCAAAAAACGGCGTGGAGCTTTGGATTGTTTGCGCTTTTGTTCGTTATCGGCACCTGTTCCGCACCAAAAAACAATTTACATCCGACCACCGATGACGGTTCGTGGTTCTTCTTAACCGAGCAACAGGCCCAAATGCCTACCTATCACACAAAGCACGCGCAGGTTTTCGGTAAAAACATCGACGGCTACAATGTATTCGTGTTGCAGGGCATCGATCGCGCGCAAAGCCACGCACCCGACGGAGGCGGTTATTTTATCGGAATAAAAGCCGATCCGCCGGAGTCCCCCATCGGGTACGAATTAAAATTGTTCGGCAAATCACTCATCAAGCCGCCGCGGCCAACCAGTTACTGCAGCGGTTCCACATACACGGCATTTATCGAAGCCATGAATTTGATCTTTCCCGACGGAGCGCAGCGTTTGGATTCTCTGCATTACGAAGCCTTGCGTATGCAGGAACCGGACGGCAGCCGGCGGGAAGATTTGGTTAAATTTTGGGGCTACTGGAATGCGGACGGCTTCGGCGATCATTACGCCTTGGTGCAATATGCCAAAATGGGCAAACGGATTCATCCCAATAATGCGCGGCCCGGAGATTTTATGAATATTTCCTGGAAAAAGGGCGGCGGGCATTCGGTGATTTTTTTAGGCTGGTATAAAGCTCCGGGCGACACGATGAAAGTTCGTTATTGGAGCAGTCAAAAACGCACCAACGGCATGGGCGACGACATGGTGCCCATCAGCCGCATTGCCGAGGTTTGTATTGTGCGCCTGGTACAGCCGGAAAATATTTTTACGTTTGATATCAACGCACCGGTGAATACCAAGGTAAAAGGAGATACGTTGCGGTTGCCGTGAGGTGGTAAAGGGGTTAAGAGTTAACGGTGTAAGGGTTGATTGGTTAATTGGTTGAATTGTTGAATAGTTAAATGGTTGAATGGGGAAAATCGTTATTCGTATATCCGTTATACGTTATTCGGGAATTATTGTTTGTGCAGGCGGTGGTGTGCGCCCGTTAATTGACGTTATTCCCAGTCCTGTCATTGCGAACGATCCTGCGAGCGGGAGAGTGAAGCAATCCCTTACAAAACAGAACCGGATGTAAGGGGTTCTTTGTTCCGATGCAATTACTCGGGTAACGGTCGCAGGTGCTGCACCAATTCCCAATCAACGCATGCCATGGTATCTGACCTCGAAGTGACCGTTCTTTAGATTAAGCAACCTGATCTCTCAGTTTAAGCGTAAAATAGGAAAAAAAGAAATCGGTGATTAATCGGAATGTCTCTTTGGAATGCGATTTTCTGTATCTTGTTTTTAGGGTAAATTTTTTAAATGAAAAGAGAAAAAATGTCATTAAGTATTTTTTAATCCCAAAGAGATGCGCGCATGTTTACTTTCCGTCAACGTAAATTTATTTTTCAGCTCATTCTTTGGGCGGTGACCCTGCTGGGCATTATTGTCCAAATTCAATATTACGGTGCTTTGCCTGAAAAAGTCGCCGTGCATTTTAACGCTTTGGGACAGGCGGATATTTGGGCTTCCAAAGGGCAATTCTTATGGACAAATATTTTACTTTTTTTGGCGGTCGCCGTCCTTTTTCAGAGCATGATTCTTTCCCTGCCCAAACTACCTGCGGAGCTGTTGAATATTCCCAAACGGCGCTATTGGCTGAGTCCGCAACGTAAAGAGGCAACCTTACGTTATGTGATGCGCTTTTTACTTTGGATCGCCGATTTGACCAT